>JASFLF010000343.1:0-4784 GCA_050118235.1 Gammaproteobacteria bacterium
ACGTTATGATGACCATACCGGTTGGATACTTTTTGTTTCATAAAGACGCGTTTATTAATTATCAATTGAACAGATGGTATTCACTGGGATTCACGAAAAAACAAGATATCGAACAAGTGGGGGTGAAAGCAAAAACGTTTACAAACTACGTAAATGAATTTATCCGATTGGCGGAAACGGCAGCTGAACAAAACCGGTTAAAAAACGCCGCATTTTATTATCGCGCAGCGGAATTTCTGGTGGCTCCAAACGACGACAAAAAGCTGCCCCTGTACAATAAGTTCAGCGAGACGTTCTATCGCGCTTTCGCACAAGACAACATTGAGCGAGTTAGTGTGCCGTATTCCGGTAGCTACTTACCTGCAATGCAGCTTAAGCCAAAAACAGGTAGTAAAAAAGGGACTATATTGGCCTGTGGCGGCTTCGATTCTTTTATCGAAGAATTCTATTGTATGTGGGACTTTTTCGCCCAAGCGGGGTTCGAAGTGATCGCGTTTGAAGGGCCCGGCCAGGGCGCCGCGCTTAGAAAATACAATCTTGCTTTTGACCACGATTGGGAAAAACCAACCCGTGCCATATTGGACTATTTTGCGGTTTCCGACGCGACCATGGTTGGCGTGTCCATGGGCGGCTATTGGTGTATTCGCGCCAGCGCGTTTGAAAAAAGAATAAAACGGGTGATTTCTTTTCCACCGGTTTACGATTGGCTGGAAATGGCCAATCCTTTTAATAGGGCGCTGGTCGCTTGGCTGATCAAGCGGCGCACGTTAATGAACTTTTTGGTTCGACTAAAAATGTTGAACGGGAAATTGAAACACACCATAAACCATGCGCTTTATATAAGTCAGAAACAAGACCCCATTGACGCCGTGCTGTGGCTGCTGGCCATGAATAAAAATCATGTGCATTCCGAAGGAGTGGATCAGGACGTCTTGTTGCTAGGAGGGGAAAACGATGCGTTTCAGTCGCCGAAACTTCTACAAATGCAGCGCCAAGCGTTAATCAACGCGAGATCCGTTACAGTGCGGATTTTCAAAAAAGAAGAGCATGCCGACCAGCACTGTCAAGTGGGCAATATTGGCCTGGCGCTGCGGGTGATGTTGGAATGGATAAATAAACATGAATCGTGATAAACGGTCTCGTTACCGCTAAATTTTGCAGCAGGGGTAAGCACATTAAACCTGCGCATCAAGGGTAACCGCTTGAATTGACACGTATTCCCGTATTAAAAGGTCTGCCGCGCAAAACTCGCTAAAAATATATCGATAAACAATAAATATATATTGAATTACCGTAATTCTACGGCTATTATCTCAAATCATTGCTGGATCTTATTTGAGGAAAGGATTATGGGTAAATGCACGTTCAACTCACGATATGTCATTTTGATGATATGTCTACTCGCCGCGCTTTCAGGTTGTAACGACTCCGGTTCCAATTCCAATATTGCCGACCCCTGGAAACCATGCCCTCTAGAGACGGGCGGTGCCGGTCACGGGGCCGAGTGTCGTTATGTGTCCGTCCCCTTGGATTGGGAAGCACCGGAGGGTCAATCCATAGACTTGTTTGTGAAGCGAATTGCGGCAACGGGGGAACAACGCGGCCAAATTTGGCTGTTGGCGGGCGGGCCCGGGGCGGGCGGTGACAGTATGGAATCCATGGTCAATGCCGTGCAAGCCTTGCTTCCCGGTTTGACGGTATATTTATTGGACCATCGCGGCACCATGCGCTCAAGCAAGTTAACCTGTCCGCAGTTGGGGGATCAATGGAAGTTTGAATTTCTCACCTATGGTCCAGCGGAACTGGGGCCTTGTTTTGATTACTTGCAAAAGACGTGGGGTGAGCGTATCCACCAATTTACTCCAACCCAGGCCGCACGCGATTTGGGCGAACTGATCGCCAGGTTTCGCCATCATGACGAGCCGGTGTACATTTTTGGCGGCTCCTATGGTACGTTTTGGGCTTTGCGTTATCTTCAAATTTATCCGCAGCAACCCACTGCAGTTGTTTTGGATAGTATTTCGGCGCCGCCCTTGGCGGACACCAGTCTCTATGACGTCAATACCAATAACGTGGGGATGAAATTATTGGATATGTGTGCACAAGACACGGAATGCAGCGCTAAACTTGGATTCAATCCCCGCGGTTTCGCCGCGGAAGTGATGCAGCAATGGAGCGCCGGAAATCATTGTCAAAGTTTACGCTCGCAGGGAGTGGATACCCCTTTGTTAAAATGGATGCTCGCCGGATCTTTAATGACCGAGGCCACTCGTGTGGATGCCATTGCGATTGTGCACCGCCTGTCCCGTTGTGAGCCGGAAGATGTAGCAGCGCTCGCCTGCAACGCCAAGCTTTGGCAGAAATTCTCTTACAAAAATTTCTCCATGCCGTTAAACGTTCATATCAGACTATCGGAAACCTGGCCACGCATGCCCACCGTTGAGGAACTTCAGGCACAAGAGGATCAACTGCTCTTTTCCTCAGGAGCCTCTGTCGCCTTGGGCCGCATTTTTGATATACACGAACGGATACTCGGTCGTTACACCGTTGGTCAATATGGTTATAGCTGGCCGGATACGGATGTTCCCATTCTTATACTGCATGGAGAACTGGATTCCATGGCCAGCTATGACAACGCTTTGGCGGCGGCGCAAGTTTTTAACGGCGACCATCAACATGTCGTGTCATTTCCCTATGCCCCGCATGGCGCACTGTCTCAGACACCGAGTGCGGGTCGGTCTCTTCCCTGTGGCGCGGAGATTGCGTTTGCATTTCTGCAAGACCCTTCGGCGCCATTGCAAACGCAATGCCTGGACGATCTGCAGCCGGTGCGTTTTTCGGCGCCCGCATGGTATGAAAACCCGCAACAATATAGCATGGAAAGATTCGGTACCGCCGATTTATGGGAGCCGGGTCCGGTAAACTGTCCTTACCAGTAATTAGTCGGAATACTGAATTTATTTTACGTAGCGCGTGCCGTGAAAGAATGCATTATTATGAGGAAAATCGGAGTGCCTCTAAGGAAAGCTCGGCATCTTTTAGTCGTGTGGGTATCGTCCTCCACCAGCGACTGGTCGGCGCGACTCCAATGGTGGGCGGTGCCCACCCTACTAACACGTAGCATAACGCGCGCACGGAGACGGTGAAAGAATTCATTACCATTGGCAAAATCGGATTTTCGGGGGTTGGATTAGCTGCGCACTCATCCATATTCAAACTCAACTCCGATGCTTGCGCGCATCGTAACCCGACAAGAACGCCAACGCTGCTGGTGGGGCGGAAACGCCGGGTTAAGGCACGCTTAAACCTCACCGCTCGAGTTCACCGCTTGAGTTCACAGCCGAGTGATTTTCGCGCCTAACCCAACCTGCGAATTCTTGCGCAATTTCCATGTGCGCGAGAATCCGATTGCTAACAGATAAAATAACGTGCGCACGGCGCACGCTACAGGCACAAAACGAGTATTGCGATACCATCTAATGGCCCGGTACGGTAAAGCCAAATCCGGTTGTCCTAATCAGACCGGTATTCCAGTATATCTCCAGGCTGGCAATCGAGGTATTTGCAGATGGCGTCCAGTGTGGAGAAACGAATCGCTTTGGCTTTTCCGGTCTTTAAAATAGACAGATTCGCCAGGGTGATGTCAATGCCCTCCGCCAGTTCGCTGAGACGTACTTTGCGTTTGGCAAGCATCACATCGAGATTAACGATAATGGCCATGTGTGTGATTAAACCCGGTTAAATGGTCAATTGGTCGCGCTCATAAATTTCCAAGCCCATTTTCATGACACGGCTAATAAAAATCACCAACAAACCTATAATCAACATGGAAAAACCAATGTCCACGGCGAAATAGTTTTCAGTTATTTTTAATGATGACAGAACCGGGCCTGTTATCGCAGACTGCAAGATCCGAACAAAATCCACCGATACCAAAACAAAGCCACAATTGCGAATAGTTGTAATGTTTTGCGTGCTAAACACAATTCCCTTTGCGTATAAACCAAATAACCGGTGAATGAAAAAAAATCCCACTAAGTAGGTTGCCGGCGTTAGAAGACCTACTAATACGATCGGCAGTGCTTGGATAAAACTCAATGGCGTGTGGGTTATCAATCGTTCCGCCTGAACGTTCACCATGCCCAACGGTCCTTTCATGCTCAATAGGATTACTAACGCAACCGGGGCTAACAATATAAAAAATAAGGTGAATGCTTGCAGCAGCTTCCCAAGGCGTTTTATTTCATCGATATTTGTTGTCATGCAAATTACCGTAGTGGGGCACGGGATGGCAGATCGTGGCACTGCCTATGTTTTTTGAATTGTGCAAAGCTAATTTAAAAATGTAGCAAAATAATTATCGTTTATCCATAAATATTTACCGAGAAAGGGGATATTCGAAAAGCGGTCCTGAAGTTAGTAAAGAAAGACATATTCGATTGAGATGACGAAAATGATTTCTACATAGGATGTAGTGGTTTGTGAGCGTGGTCAATGCCGTACGTAGTGAAGTGGTAGCTATCTACCGCGATGAATCCCGTTGCGTGCTCGCCTTCGTGCCATCCGGGATAGCGTGGCGAAAAACGTTTTGGGATCTACTCTTTAACCATGGAAATGAGTTTGTTCACCGTATTCCAGTTCCTGGCCGTTACAGGGAGGCCCATGCATTGTTCGACTTTTGCGGCCAATTTCGAACGGCCAATACCATCCGGTGCATACAGATAGAATACGTTTTTGTGCAGTTTAAATTCTTCGGACTTGGATTTAACCGCTATGAGTTTCTC
>JASFLF010000344.1:0-4774 GCA_050118235.1 Gammaproteobacteria bacterium
ATACTGTGATTGTCCATCGCTTTAGTTTTTCTCGGCCGTGGATTCAAACAACTGAGACCCTTCCCGGGTATAGGCCAGCAGTAAATCCCGATAGCATTGGGCATGCTGTTCAATGGCGGCATCGGTTTGGTCGTAACCGTCATGAATGACCAGTGGCGGACGATAAATCATGCCACATCGCCTGGCCGTAGCCTGCATGGGAAATAACAATTCGTCCATGGTGAAATAATTATTGCCCTCCCTGGAAAACGACTCTGCCTTACCGCCCGTGCTGATGGCTTGCATCAGCTCTTTGCCCTGCAATGCATCCCCGCCCTCCCCGTAGGCAAAGCCCCGTTCCAATACAACGTCTTGCCAGAGTTTTAATATGGGTGGAACACTGTACCAATACAGCGGGTGTTGAAACACCAATAATTGGTGCTCCAGTAGCAATGCTTTTTCATATTGCACATTGATAAAAAAATCGGGATACGCGTCATACAACTCATGCAAAGTAACACCAGGGATGCCTTTAACGGCATTGCGCATCACGACGTTAATTCTGGAGCGGTGTAACGACGGATGGGCGAGCAATATTAATACACGGCAACGGGCTTCATCCATATCTGCACATAATATTCGTTTTCAAATTCAAGGATTAATCACTATCGCCCGCTATTATATAACGCTAATGCGCGGAAATGAGCCTGATGGAGCGGCAAAGCTGGCGGACGGCTGAACGTACACATAGACTTTGAATACCGATCACCCCATACACTCGCTTAATACTCATTTTTTACTATGACCCTATACCACCGTTTAGAAAAACGATTTAAGTGGATGACATTATGCTGCTTATTAGCTACGCTAGCCAGTTATTTTTATAAAGACCAATTGCCCTCCCCCGACTTCTATGACACATTTTATTTGCAGGAACCCGAACAAACCCCTACCACGGAGACCGCATTTACCACAGAAGTCAATCGACAACAGTATACAATCGAACCGCTGTTCGACTACGAACTCAACGGCGTGGTGGTGAGTTATCACGATGCCGATGCCATCCGCGATAACTGGCATCACGACAAGTGGAAAGACTTCATCAATTTGCGGGATTTGTGTGTTGTCTGGGGCGCCAATGTCGACAACGGCGTTTATCTGGATATGAGCTTTTCCAATGACAGCTGGACCTGCTGGGCATATTGGCCGGATAGAGCCACGGGCGAGCGCTTCAACAAAACCGAGCTGTCCAACAATCATTTACTGGTGGACGATGAATGGGTTAAAAAAGCGCTGATGTCTGCCGAACCCGGCGACCAAATCCGCCTCAAAGGCATGCTTGCCAGTTATCACAATCCTGGCAACAACTTCCACCGGGGTACAAGCACGGTGCGAACCGATACCGGCAACGGCGCCTGCGAAACCATTTATGTGAACGAGTTTGAGATCATCAAAAAAGCCAACGCAGGTATTCGCTCTGTGTATGAAATCGTAAAATGGTTAACGGCGCTATCGTTTTGCGGCTTTTGTTTCTTCTTTGCGATGGCCCCGCCACAAAAACGCTGACCGGGGAAAAATCCTTTTTCTAATAAGAGCCAAGTGCCGGGCGAATTCGCCATTTAATTGATTTATATGTTAATTTTTCAATTATTTCATCAATAGCAAAGTCAATTACGATGGCATTTCGTATTAAGTGCAGCCGCCATGATCCGATATATCTAGTGTAGTGTCTTATATAAAACGTGCATATAGAAAGCCACTCAAGGGGCGAGTGCAAGGCGCAGACCGCCGGGAATGTCGGCTACCTTTCCAAGGTCTGCAACGCCGCAATCGCGCCTTGAGTGGCTTCCCGGAGGGCGAGATAGGATTTTTTGGACTCACCTCAAAACTTAGCTCGTCTATATGTGCGTTTTATATAAGACACTACACTAGTGCCCTGTATCCCAATGAGCCCCTATGGATAACAAAAAATCCAAGCGAATGATCGCGGCGGGTTTTGGCACGACACTGTCAACTCCGATTTTTGTGACAGAGGTTTGGGTAAGCCATATCATGCGATAGAAACAGCCTGGATCCCAATGGTACCTAAGCTAAGCGAATTTGTGTATATTTTCTGGAATCATGGAAACAATCAAATCAACCAAACAGCTATTTTTGCAGGGTTTCGTAGAGAGAATAACAGATCCCTTTATACTGTACCCGCTAAAAATGGTCTTAACTAACTGCCATTCAGCCTAGATACGGGTTGACTATCCCGGCGCTTCCACTACTATTCGCCGCTGACCCCGTCGAGAATTATTAAATGCCAATGATGGAAAACGCATGAACCAGGAAAAACTCGTAACCGCTAAAATCTCACCACTAGGCCGCTTAGAGTTATTGTCCAAACTGGAGGTAAAAAAACTCCTGGATAAAAGCCAAGGTGGTTTGTACAAATTATTCCGTAACTGCTCCCTGGCAGTGCTCAATTGCGGCAACTATATGGACGACGGCAAAGAGCTTCTGGAACGCTACCAGTCCTTCGACATTCGTGTGTTGCAACAAGAGCGCGGCATAAAACTGGCCGTCGAGGGCGCTCCATCCAGTGCATTTGTAGACGGCAAGATCATCAAAGGCATCAGCGAGCATTTGTTTGCGGTATTGCGCGATGTTATCTACGTCAGTGATGAGATCAACGACAATCCAAAAATCAATTTGCAAACCTCCGGTGGCGTCACCAATGCCGTGTTCCACATCCTACGTAATGCCAACATCTTGCGGCCCTTGACCAACCCCAGACTGGTGGTCTGCTGGGGTGGACATTCCATCTCGCGCGAAGAATACGACTACACCAAAGAAGTTGGCTATGAAATGGGCTTGCGAAACCTGGATATCTGCACCGGATGCGGCCCTGGGGCCATGAAAGGTCCTATGAAGGGGGCCGCCATTGGCCACGCCAAACAACGCATCAACAACGGCCAGTATCTTGGCATCAGTGAGCCAGGCATTATTGCGGCCGAGTCACCCAATCCCATCGTCAACGACCTGGTGATTATGCCGGACATCGAAAAACGCCTGGAAGCCTTTGTGCGCACCAGTCATGGCATAGTGGTATTCCCCGGCGGCGTGGGCACGGCGGAAGAAATCCTTTATCTCCTCGGCGTGCTGCTGCATCCGGACAATAAAGATATCCCCTTCCCTTTTATATTCACTGGCCCCAAAGACTCGGCGGAATATTTTAAAGAGATTGACCAATTTATCGCCGACACCTTAGGCAAACAAGCCCAGCAACGTTACCAAATCATTATTGATGATCCTGTGGCGGTAGCACGGCGCATGAAGTCCGGCGTAAATGAAGTCCGCCACTTCCGCACCGTTAAAAACGACGCGTACTATTTCAACTGGGTGTTGAAAATTGAACAAGAGTTCCAAAATCCTTTTTCCCCGACGCATGAAAACATGCACAACCTGGAACTGCACAAGGATCAAGAGATCCACCTGCTGGCCGCCAACCTGCGCCGAGCCTTCTCCGGCATCGTCGCCGGCAATGTGAAAGACGAAGGCATACGTGCCATCGAAGAACACGGTTTATTTGAAATCCATGGCGATACCAGCATCATGAAACCATTGGATTCTCTACTGACATCGTTTGTGGCGCAGCACCGCATGAAACTGCCGGGCAAGACATATAAGCCGTGTTACCGGATTGTTAAGTAGTCCTTGCGCGGGGGAGCGCAACCGGTAGGAACAATAGGGTTGGCATAACCCTCCTCTTCGCGCCTCATCTTAACACTCGCGCATTGCGACGGATCACAGTATGAAGATATATGCGTGACCGAAAAATGACTAGCGCTATTTCCGGCGATATGACTACGTTTGCTAATCGGGAAAAGTTGAAACAATTGGAATTTGTCGCAATCGACCCAAAGCAGAAGCTTAGTATTTTTTCCCATTAGCGGACGTTGGCCCACCTGCTGGGTGGGCCAAACAGCAGCATACTAATCTCGAAGTATCTGATCCAATGGACTACTTACATTGTCATAATCAGGTTGGATGTGAGTATACGATGTTCAAGGATGAACAAGTGCCGCGGGAGGCAGGAAGCCGGGAGCGGTAATCATTGTTGTTTCCAAGCTGCGATGACCTAGTAAACTTTGAATGGTGCGAATGTCTACCCCTTTCGCCAGGAGATGACTCGCGCCAAAAGTAGGTGCTTTAGGCAAAGCTATGACGCAACGTATGTGGTCCAACATGTTTCGTAATCTTTGTTTTTCTTACCGATTGTTGAAATGCTTTGCATAGCGTCGAAGGTGAGGTGTGCCAACGAGCCTTGTGAGGGGTGTCACGCCAGGGCCGCAGCACGGATGATGGAAAGACAAACTGCCAGCCAAAGGACCGGGAGGCTGAGGGGTACTTTTTGTATAACGCGTTAGGCATTGGTACATATCCGTTGCCATGCAATACATCGGATTTATGCAATTCGTACAATTTAAGCAGATGGTTGCGTAAATCCGGAATCAAGGCGTGGGGCAACAATGTGGTTCTATCCTTATGACCTTTGCCCGCTCTTACAGTAAGAGACCTAAGGTCGAAATCGATGTCTTTGACGCGTAAGGTGACACATTCACCGATGCGCAGGCCTGCGCCATACATAAGTTCCGCCATCAAGCGAGTCGTTCCTTCCATGTTAGCCAAGGTTTGTTCCACCTCTCGCTGCGACATGACCACAGGGATTGGTTTATAGCGTTTAATCCGTCTGAGCTTTTCCAAACAAGGCATTTCCATCTTCAGCACTTCACGATACAGAAAAGCGATG
>JASFLF010000345.1:0-4774 GCA_050118235.1 Gammaproteobacteria bacterium
CATTACCCAAGTCATCCAGAGTGGCTTTCTCCAGAGACAGACCGACTTCTTCGGAAATTACCGTGCCGCCGGTCAGAATTGCAATATCTTCCAACATGGCTTTGCGGCGATCACCGAAACCGGGTGCTTTAACCGCAGCGACTTTAACAATGCCACGCATGTTATTCACCACCAACGTGGCCAGGGCTTCGCCTTCGACATCTTCGGCGACAATCAATAACGGTTTACCGGATTTAGCTACGCCTTCCAGCACCGGTAACAAGTCTCGAATATTGGAGACTTTTTTATCGTGGATCAGAATATAAGGATCTTCCAGTTCCGCGCTCATGCTTTCCTGGTTGTTGATGAAATAAGGGGAAAGATAACCGCGGTCAAACTGCATTCCTTCCACCACATCCAGTTCATTTTCCAACCCGGAGCCTTCTTCTACGGTAATGACGCCTTCTTTACCCACTTTACTCATGGCGTCGGCAATGATGCGGCCAATGCTTTCATCGGAGTTAGCGGAAATGGTGCCCACTTGGGCGATGGCTTTATCGTCTTCGCAGGGTTTGGACAGATTTTTCAACGCTTCAACGGCGGCGGTCACGGCTTTATCAACGCCGCGTTTTAAGTCCATGGGATTCATACCCGCGGCCACGGCTTTCATGCCTTCGGCCAAGATGGATTGGGCCAATACGGTCGCCGTGGTGGTACCGTCACCGGCCACGTCTGAAGTCTGGGAAGAGACCTCTTTGACCATTTGCGCGCCCATGTTTTCGAATTTGTCTTCCAACTCGATTTCTTTGGCAACGGAAACGCCGTCTTTGGTAATCGTGGGAGCGCCAAAGCTTTTTTCTAAAACCACATTGCGGCCTTTGGGGCCCAATGTCACTTTTACTGCATTGGCTAAAATGTTTACCCCGGCCACCATACGATGGCGGGCGTCATCGCTAAATTTTACTTCTTTCGCTGTCATATTCGATTCCTCTTCTTGTAAACTTTTTCTGAACTAGTGCTTGAACGCCTGGGCGGCTTAGCCTTCGATTACGCCGGTGATATCGTCTTCGCGCAACACCAATAAATCTTCACCTTCGATTTTCACTTCCGTTCCGCCGTATTTGCTGAACAACACTTTATCGCCGACTTTCACTTCCAAGGGACGAACTTCACCGTTATCCAACACTTTGCCATTACCCACGGCCACGACTTCACCTTGAATGGGTTTTTCAGCCGCACTGTCTGGAATCACAATGCCTCCTGGGGAAGTACGCTCTTCTGCCATGCGGCGAACAATCACACGATCGTGTAAAGGACGGATATTCATTAATGATCTCCTCAATATTTATTATTTATCAACGGGTTACTTTTGAATCTGCGGCCTTGTCCGCGAACGGCCGGCCACTAAATTAGCACTCAATTAATTTGAGTGCTAATAATAGTGCCAATCGCCGTAAATTCAAGGGCGATACACTTATCCGGAAAAAAAACTGATAGCTGGAACACACCACCCCAAGATTAGTCGTCTTCGCGGGTGTACTCGCCTTCTATGGTATGCGTAGGATGTTTCGTACGGTTGGGTTGTTGCTTAGGCCGTTTTTGTTGGCGCTGTTTGATGTGTTCGGCATGGCCACTGTCTCGGGGATCGAATCCCGGATATTGTGGCGGCGCAAAAAAACGTCTCATAGCATACATAATTAAGGCGCGCCGTAAAGGCGGCACCAAACACGCAAAGCCAATGGCGTCGGTGAAAAATCCCGGGGTTAACAACAATGCTCCGGCCAACAGCAACAAGGCGCCTTCCAATAATTCCACCGCCGGCAATCCACCTTGGTTAACGGTTTGCTGGATTCGTCGCAACGTGGAAAAACCTTGAATACGCAGCAACCAGGCCCCTAAAACGGCGGTAAACACCACTAAAAATATGGTCATCGGCGCGCCGATCACGCCGCCGACTTTGATCAACAGGTAAATTTCCACTAGAGGGATGGTGAGAAAAAATAAAAATAGTATGGCTAATGGATTCATGGAAAATGTTGGGCAATTTGCGCAATTTATTGCTAGCTTACCGGTTTGAAGCCTAAATTGCATAAAAAATGTGAAACTAACGGACTATGGCTTAAACCTTACAGCTCCCTTAGATGCATCTGAGTCTAAAAATTCAGGTTATAGGTTAGCATCGCGTAGAATTTACCGTCATAATCCACCTCATGAGCGAGCAATTCTTGTTAATCCTCAACACTTGTCCGGATAAGGAAACGGCCATTCAAGTCGCTAATACTCTTGTCAGTAAACGATTAGCCGCCTGTGTAAATATATTACCGGGATTGACCTCCGTTTATCATTGGAAGGGACAAATAGAGGCCAGTGAGGAACATTTATTGCTCATTAAATCCACCCGGGCCGCTTTTGATGAGGTGGAAGCTGCGATTTGCGACGCCCACCCTTATGAACTTCCGGAGGTGGTTGCTGTCCCCCTAGTTGCGGGATTGGAGTTGTACCTTTCGTGGATTGGCGACAATGTGGTAACCGGCACAAACTCATGACGAAGCCAGTTTTGAAAAAAATACCCCATCAAGATGTAACAAAAAGCAAAGAAGTGGTAACAAACAATAAAATGTATTAGTTATTCGAGGAACGCAATGAACGCTTTTTTTAACCGCTTTACCCGATTCAACGGCCTGTCAATTGTCAGCTTATTCACCAAAGTTTTTTTAACCAAAGCTTTTCTAACCACGGTTTTATTAACCACGGCTTTCACTGCCAAAGCGGATATCCCACCCGAAGAGTTGGGCATTGGCGCAGACGAACCTTTGCCACCCGAACAAGCATTCGCATTAACCACTTCCGTCACCGCAGCCGACATGATCCGCGCTGAATGGGACATTGTCGACGGTTATTATCTATACCGTAAGAAATTTCAATTCATCAGCAATACGCCGGATATCAGCGTGCAAGAGGCCGTGTTTCCCAAAGGCAAAATTAAAAAAGACGAATTCTTCGGCGAGGTGGAAACCTATCGCGGTAAAATTGCCGTGGACATCCCTATCGTTCGTACGGGAAGCACCCAAACACTGGATCTTACCATTGTCTCGCAAGGCTGCGCCGACATCGGACTTTGTTATCCTCCACAAAAACAACAAGTGTCGCTGACTTTGCCGCCGCTTACCGCCGCCGGCGCCGACGTTGCGGAGGCGGAGCCGCCCAGTGACTCTATCAGCCCGTTAACAGCGTTAAAAAAATTGGGCGACTCGCTGGGGCTGTCCAGCAATGAAGAGGAGTTTCTACCCGGCGATCAAGTGTTCATCTTTTCCGCCGAAGCC
This sequence comes from Gammaproteobacteria bacterium, assembly GCA_050118235.1. Taxonomy (GTDB): domain Bacteria; phylum Pseudomonadota; class Gammaproteobacteria; order SZUA-152; family SZUA-152; genus JAJDNG01. Next base: position 3,303 of record JASFLF010000345.1, read on the forward strand.
GAAAACGGCAATCTCATCAAAGCCCGCTGGGACATTCTCGATGGGTATTATTTGTATCGCGACAAATTCAAATTCGAATTGCAAAATGCCGAGGGCGTCACTTTAGGCACTATCACCATGCCTGCCGGAAAAGTAAAAGTCGACGAGTCCTTTGGCCGCATGGAGGTGTATTATCACGAGGTTGAAGTACCGCTGCCCTTAAACCGCACCAATCTTGATCCCACTGAATTGACTTTAGTGGCCAAGTTCCAGGGCTGCGCGGATCGGGGATTTTGTTATCCCCCCATGAAAAGCGCAACCCCTATAACCTTGCCGGCGGGATTGGCGGTAGCCTCCCCACCCGCGGTCTCCGGGGGCGCTATGGGAGGAGGCCCGGCCGGCGAAGAGTTTGTCTCCGAGCAGGATCAGTTGGCGGATATGATTAAAAGCGGCAATTTCCTGTTGACGCTGTTGATCTTCTTCGGCTCGGGACTGCTATTGGCATTCACGCCCTGCGTATTTCCCATGATCCCTATTCTGTCCAGCATTATTGCCGGACAAGGTGACAGCATCACCACCCGCAAAGCGTTTACTATGTCATTGGTGTACGTGTTGGCCATGGCGTTGACCTACACCGTGGCCGGGGTGTTTGCCGGTGTGTTTGGCAGTAATTTACAAGCGGCATTTCAAAATCCCTGGATTCTATCCACATTCGCCCTGGTATTCGTGGCCTTGTCATTTTCCATGTTTGGATTCTATGAACTCCAAATGCCCAGTTCCATTCAAAGCAAGCTAACGGAAATCAGTAACCGTCAGCAAGGCGGCACGCTCACCGGTGTGGCCATCATGGGCTTTTTATCGGCTTTGATTGTTGGGCCGTGTGTCGCCGCGCCGCTCATGGGCGCATTGATTTACATCGGCCAAACCGGTGATGCGGTATTGGGCGGCAGCGCCTTATTCGCTTTGAGCCTGGGCATGGGCGCACCTCTGCTGGTCATAGGTACGGCCGCAGGAAAACTACTGCCCAAAGCAGGCGGTTGGATGGATTCGGTCAAAGCGGTGTTCGGCGTGTTGTTGCTGGCGGTTGCCATCTGGATGCTGGAGCGAATCATACCCGCGCAAGTATCCATGTTGTTATGGGCCGCATTGTTAATTGTTTCCGCCATTTACATGGGCGCGTTGGACTCGCTCCCGCAAGGTGTTTCCGGATGGCGTCGATTGTGGAAAGGTGTGGGGCTCATCGGCTTGATCTATGGGGCACTGTTATTAGTAGGCGTGTCTGGCGGCGGTAGTGACTCATTACAACCGTTGAAAGGCGTTGGCTTCGCAGGCGGAGGATCGACACAAGCTAGCATTGCCCAGCAAGAATTGCATTTTAAGAAAATCAAAGGCCTGGATGGTCTCAATCGCGAACTGCAAGCCGCCAAGGCCGAAGGCAAGGTTGTAATGCTGGATTTTTATGCCGACTGGTGCGTCTCATGTAAAGAAATGGA
>JASFLF010000346.1:0-4772 GCA_050118235.1 Gammaproteobacteria bacterium
CGCCGGAGGCCGCGCCTGCGCCGATGATGGTGTGAATTTCATCGATGAACAGTATAGAACCGGGTTGTTTTTTCAGCTGGGTGAGCACCGCTTTTAAACGTTTCTCGAAATCACCGCGGTATTTGGTGCCCGCCAATAACGACCCCAAATCCAGGGAATAAATCACAGCATCGGAAATCACTTCCGGCACTTCACCATCGACGATGCGTTTTGCCAAGCCTTCAGCCAATGCGGTTTTACCCACACCCGCTTCGCCTACAAACAAAGGATTGTTTTTGCGGCGCCGGCAAAGCACTTGTAAGGTGCGATCAATTTCATCTTTACGACCGATGAGGGGATCGATTTTGCCTCGCATCGCCATCTGGTTTAGATTGGTGGCATAACTTTCCAAAGCGGATTTGGCTTGGTTTTCGGATTCCGTTTCTTCTTCACTGGAAGATACCGAGTCAGCGTCGCTGCTGTCATCGACTTTGGAAATGCCGTGAGAAATATAGTTGACCACATCCAAACGGGCGATGTCTTGTTTGCTCAGCAAATACACCGCTTGGGATTCTTGTTCGCTGAAGATGGCCACCAGTACGTTAGCGCCGGTAACCTCTTTTTTACCCGAGGATTGAACTTGAAACACCGCACGTTGCAGAACCCGTTGAAATCCCAAAGTAGGCTCGATCTCGCGCTCTTCGTTCTCCGGAATCGTCGGTGTGGTTTCGTCCAAAAACCGGTTGAGGTCGTTTTGCAGCTGTTGCAAATCAGCCCCACACGCTTTTAAGGCACTATTGCTGGTGGGATTATCCAGCAACGCCAATAATAAATGCTCAACGGTCATAAATTCATGCCGTTTTTCGCGCGCTTGTTTAAATGCGCGGTTAAGCGTGATTTCTAATTCCTCGCTTAACATAACTGTCCTACCTCTCTTTTCGACTGCCGTAACAGTTCATAGTTTATAAAGCGTGTGGGTTGGTGATACAACTACACAACTTCCATGGTACACAACAAGGGATGATTATGACTTCGAGCATAGTCATTCACTTGCGCCACTTTAGTCTCTGCAATTTCCTTGACAAAAACACCACACAATCCTTTTCCTTGCGTATGTACATGCAACATGATCCGCGTGGCCTTTTCCCGGTCCATACGAAAGAACTTCTCTAATACATGCACAACGAATTCCATAGGAGTAAAATCGTCATTTAATAATAAAACTTGATACATCGGCGGCGGTTTTAATTTCGGCCGCGCTTCCTGCACGACCAAACCGTCATCCCTGTGCGTTTTGTCATCCGCACTCATGGTGATAGTGCTTGTCAATGATTTCGCCATTGTCAGTTCACCGTCTCACAAATAAATAATGATACACAAAATTTGCCATGACAAGGTCGCCAGCGGTGGTTTATGTCTACTTTAGTGTGACCCTATGTTTTAGACAGGTTACCACTGAGCCGCGGCGCAAATGAATTTCAACAACAAACAGTATTAGTAATCAAAAACAAACACTTACACGCACAGCTTTATTGGACATTCATACTTACGAGAAGTGCTGCTTTGAATACCTTACCGATTGTCGATTATCGTTGTTCTACATTTGTCCAATCATGGCGTCCGCAAACCCGGAACAGCTCACTAAAGTGGCCCCAGGCATTAACCGTTCTAAATCATAAGTCACTGTTTTTCCCGTAATTGCGCCAGACATGCCGGCAATAATCAAATCCGCCGCTTCTGTCCAGCCAATATGGCGCAGCATCATTTCGGCGGACAAAATCAATGAACCAGGATTGACCTTGTCCTGTCCCGCATATTTTGGCGCTGTGCCGTGCGTGGCTTCAAACATCGCCACAGTGTCCGATAAATTGGCGCCCGGCGCGATGCCGATACCGCCAACTTGTGCCGCCAAAGCGTCGGAAATATAGTCGCCGTTTAAATTCATAGTGGCGATGACACTGTATTCGGCCGGCCTTAATAAAATTTGCTGTAAAAACGCATCGGCTATCACATCTTTGATCACAATTTCATTGCCGGTTTTGGGATTTTTAATGCTGCACCACGGACCACCGTCAATTTCTTGTGCGCCAAATTCCCGTTTCGCCAATTCATAACCCCAATTTTTAAACGCGCCTTCGGTAAACTTCATGATATTGCCCTTGTGCACCAGAGTAAGCGATGGGCGGTCATTGTCGATGGTGTATTGAATGGCTTTGCGCACCAAGCGGTCGGTACCTTCCTGGGAAACGGGTTTTATGCCGATGCCGGAGGTCTCCGGGAAGCGGATTTTGCTCACTCCCATTTCGTTTTGCAGAAAATCAATCACTTTTTTCGCGTCGGCCGTACCCGCGGCCCACTCGATACCGGCATAAATGTCTTCGGAATTCTCCCGAAAAATCACCATGTCGGTTTTTTCCGGCTCTTTCAACGGGCTGGGCGTACCCGCGAAATAGCGCACCGGTCGCAAACAAACGTATAAGTCCAGCAACTGTCGCAAGGCGACATTCAACGAGCGCATGCCGCCTCCTACCGGCGTAGTCAACGGTCCTTTAATAGACACGACATAATCGCGCACCGCTTCCAAGGTTTCATCGGGCAACCAAGTGTCGTTGCCGTAGGTCTTGACCGCTTTTTCACCGGCATACACTTCCATCCAGGCTATGGTGCGAGAACCGCCGTAGGCTTTTTGCGTTGCCGCGTCGACCACTTTGCGCATGGCCGGCGTCACATCCACACCAATGCCATCGCCTTCAATAAAGGGAATGATGGGACTGTCGGGAACATTCAGAGAATAGTCCGAATTGACGGTGATTTTTTCTCCCTGGGCGGGTATTTTAATTTTTTGAAAAGCCATAGTTGCTCCACAGGTCTGGTTCTAAATTAGGCTTATGTTAGCATTTTAGAGCTGTGACAGCGACCTACACAGATAACTCTGGCTGTGCACAATCCGGGAGCGTGGGGGAGTAAAAAAGAAACCGCCAAAGCGGCGCCAAGAATTCACAGGGGTAGTCTTAGCTTTGTTTTTCTATACAGAGATCAGAGGAAGCGAGCGTTGTCTCAATATTGGTCCGCGGTTATGTTAATGATTCACTTTAAAACTTGGCGTTCTTCGATTGCTGTTCCGAACGCAATTCTCGACTGCAAGCTCCAGGCGCGGTTCTGCCACCAACATCCTTGTCGGTGTACCCCCTCCCTGGAGTCGTGGCGCCTTGGCGATTTCGAAGATGATTTCGTTTTAAAAACCCAGGCTGGCCAAATCACCGGCTTGTTGTAATTTCACTTTACCAGTACTGTCTTGACGACCCAGCGATCGAATGGCGTTGGCCAAATCACGTTGCTGGGGGTCGCGCACAGCGATTTCAGCATTGAAGTCGTATTTTCCGTCGCGAGTTAGTGTCAGCAGGCCTTCGGCTTGCAGCGGCCCACCCATATCGGATATGACACCTTTGACGCCCTCCTCGGTCGGCTCCAATTGGATTTGCAAACTGCCTAAGGGCATGGGTTTTAAAATAGTGATCTCCGCATCCTGCCACACCAGACTCCCTAACGCGGTCACAACCGTATGGTCTTTGACTTTAAGTTCTGTCAGGTTAATGGCAAATGCGCCTCCGGGTCGTAACGACCCCAGGTTAAACATGGGCAATACCAGGGCCGAGGGCAACCAAGCCTCGATGTTGTCGGCGTAGATGCTACCAAAGACGTTATAACCCACACTGCCTTTGCCGTAACCGTCTTGCATGGAAAAATCCAATGCCAGCTCCGCGTTCCCCAACAATAACTGCACGGGTTTAAAATGCCATTTGAGTTTCTCAATCTGTTGGTTTGCGATGGTCGCTTGGGCGGCTTTGCCTGACCACACACTGCCGTTAAGCCCTTCCAATGCCACAGGCACGCCTTCGCCCATTGATTGTTTCCAATAGCCATACACCAGATTTGCGGGCAATGTGACCAACAAAAATCCTATATAACATACCAATCCAAAAAATATATAGCGCACCATAATGAATTCTATATTGCTGTTTTAATTGTCGTTGTGTCTCTTTTGAGGAGCCGGGTGATTAGCGGTTGTCCGCAGATAAAAATTGTTCAAGCTTCCGGCTCCGCGAAAAAACTGATTCTTGCATCCACCAAGCCCTCCTCAGCCTGTTTTTCAAAGGTGATGGTTTCAATACTAACGCCGTAACGCCTCTCCAGTTCCTCCAACCAACCGATAACCACATCGAATTTGGCATTCTCCAACCATACTCTGGCTTTGGAAGTACCATCCGGTTGAACCCGTTTAACCGAATCACCCAGTTGTTTGGCTTTTGCGCTGCGGTCGATGATTCCCAACAATGATTGGCCGGAATCAAAACGTACCGGCGCGGTTTGGGTCGCTTGCAGTTTCTTGACCTCTTTGGCGGCGTTTTGCATCCAGGCCAGATCCAGTTGTTTTCGTTGGGTGGATTCCTGCAAATCATGCAAGCGATTGATGAACGGCTCCCACCCCAGGAAATAAATACTGAGCACAAACAAAGTAACGGCACCGCCAATCACCAAACGCCGCTCTCTTACTTCTAAACTTTCAAACCACTCTTTCATTTTGTTCTCTGACTACTTTTCGCTGATTAATTATTGTTCTTTGATGACCACTGTTCTGCTGTTGGCAAATTGTTTCAGTGTCGTAACACATTATTAGGGAACCTCTTAATAATTCCTGGTCGAGGAGACAGGTTCCTGAGACAGTCAAATACGAGGCGCAAAGCTTCCGCTCCTGCTCTCGCTCCTTACCTGCGTCCATGCAGGCAAAACGC
>JASFLF010000347.1:0-4763 GCA_050118235.1 Gammaproteobacteria bacterium
TGATGCTTATCGCTTGCAATGCTTGGACATCACCACGGTTTGCGGCGTGAATGATGTGCGCCAGTCCCGGTGCGGCCATGGCGGGGTCGGCCTGGTTGTTCATGTCTGGCAGGCTGGCCGGATTTTGCAAGCCTTCAAGAATGGCGCGGACAATAATGCTGTCTTCATTGTCCAGATCTCGCAATAGGGCTTCATCGCGACGGCCTTCCAGGATTTTAGCAATAGCCTTAGTCAAGGCTTCCCAACCATTGTTCTTGGCGGTTTGCAGCACCGGCTCCAGTTCAGTTTTAAACGCGGTGTTGGTACAGGTCTTGACCACCAGATGAATTAACTCAGCGTGGGTTTGCCGCACTTGTTGTTCATATTCAAGAAGTTTCGTCATTTTGCGTTGCCCTCGACAGTCGTTGGCTCAAGCTGCTAAAAAGTCATTTTAATGAAGAATAGCTCGGAAGCAAATAACCGGTCGGCGAGACGAATTTTAAATAGTGTGTAGGTTTTTATGAGCATATGCGTGCCGATTTTCAGACACGAAATTGATATCATCGCCGGCTCTGCGTTATTACCGGATTTACAGAGTGCAGTAATGAATGTTAAGAACGCTTGCATTGATTAAGATCAAAAAGGGTACTGATTAACGGAAGAAATTGGCAGTACAACCCTAAGGGTTAATGGTCGTGTAAAACATTTACAAAAAATAAACAAAATTCCCCTCTTGGGTAGTTGCACTTTACTACATTTCGTGTTTTATTTTATATATTGAAACGGGTGTGAAGATTTCATATGTTTTTTGATATTTTGAGATCTTCATGGTGGATGAAAACTACGTAACATACTATGTAATTTACAACATGGTATAACTTACAACATGACGTAACTTAGTAAAATTATGGCAGCGAAGACAAGAAAACACGGTAGTAAATCGGAAACGGTTCGTAAACTGACAAAAACGGGTTCTTACACCTTTTATGTGACAATACCCAAGGTTTATATTGACGAATTGGGCTGGAAAGAGCGCCAAAATGTGGTAGTCAAAAAATCCGGGCAGAAAATTGTTATCGAAGGGTTGAAGAAAACGGCCAAGAAGAAATAGCGTTAGTCAACCAAACCGTTATTTCATATACTGAAAAACCATTGTGGCATGGCGCCACAATGGTTTTTATATAGGTTTGCCTATGCTTTTTTCCTAACCGGGTTTTGGTGGCTGGATTATTTTTCCAATTTCACTTCGTGAGTGACCTCGGCATGACCATCATCACCTACGGTCTCCAAGCGCACTGAAAATCCCCATAAACGCGCCAAATGTTTCAATACCTCATCTGCGGTAGTGTCGTCTAACGGACGTCTGTCGTGCTGAGTGTGTCTCAGAGTGAGAGATCGGTCGCCTTTGTGGTTGACATTCCAGATCTGTATGTTCGGTTCACGAGTACTGAGGTTGTATTGATCCACCATGGCCTGGCGTAACTTGCGATAGCCTTGCTCGTCGTGAATGGCGTTAATTTCCAGCATTTCTTTTTCATCATCGTCCAATACACTGAACAGTTTTAGTTCCCGCATCAGTTTGGGTGATAAAAATTGGGCAATAAAGCTCTCGTCCTTAAAATTGCGCATGGCGAAATCCAAAGTCTTCTTCCAGTCACTGCCGGCAATATCCGGAAACCAGGCGCGGTCTTCATCCGTTGGATCTTCACAAATGCGTTTGATGTCCATATACATATTAAAACCCAGCGTATAAGGATTAATTCCCGAATAATACGGGCTATTGTACGGTGGTTGCGCCGTGACATTGGTGTGCGACTGCAGGAATTCGATCATAAAGCCGTCAGACAACAAACCCTCGTCGTACATTTGATTCAATATGGTGTAATGCCAGAACGTGGCCCAGCCTTCGTTCATCACCTGGGTTTGGCGTTGCGGATAAAAATACTGGCCGATCTTGCGCACGATACGTACGATTTCCCGCTGCCAGGATTCCATCAAAGGCGCATTTTTTTCGATGAAATAGAGGATGTTTTCCTGGGGTTCGGCGGGGAAACGGATCTCTTGCTGTTGTTTTTTCATGGAGTCAACGCTGGGCAGCGTGCGCCACAAATCATTGACCTGGGATTGTAAATATTCTTCGCGTTCCTTTTGCCGCAGTTGTTCCTCCGCGGTGGATAATTTCTGCGGTCGCTTATAACGGTCCACCCCATGGTTCATTAATGCGTGACAGGAATCCAATACGGCTTCGACTTCCTGAACCCCATAGCGTTTTTCGCAGTGGGCGATGTAGTTTTTGGCAAACAACAAATAGTCGACAATGGCATCGGCGTTGGTCCAGGTGCGGAACAAATAATTGCCTTTGAAAAACGAGTTGTGTCCATAGGCCGCGTGCGCGATCACCAAAGCCTGCATGGTCATGGTGTTCTCTTCCATGAGATAGGCGATGCAGGGATTGGAGTTTATGACGATTTCATAGGCTAGGCCCATTTGGCCCCGCTTATACCGCCGCTCGGTACTGACGAATTGCTTGCCGAAAGACCAATGATGATATTGCACCGGCATGCCTACCGATGAATACGCATCCATCATTTGTTCGGAGCTGATGACTTCCAACTGATTCGGGTAGGTATCCAGACCGAAATTTGCGGCGACCCGCGCAATTTCCTTGTCGTACTTATCGATCAGGTCGAAAGTCCATTCGGAGGTGTCTGAAATTATGTTTCGGCTCATTGGGTTTGCTGCTTGGAAAATAGTTCACGAAAAATCGGGTAGATACTGGTCAGGCCGGCAATGTCTTGCATGGCGAAGTTCGGGTAGTTGGCTTTGACTTTCTCGTATTCATACCACAAGCTTTGATGTTCGTATGCGGTGATTTCCACATAGGCGAAATACTGCAGGCATGGCATGATTTTGTTGACCAGAATTTCACTGCAGGCGGGCGAGTCGCCTTCCCAGTTGTCACCATCGGAGGCTTGTGCCGCATAGATATTCCACTGCGAGGTCGGGTAGCGCTCTTCGATGATTTCATGCATCAATTCCAACGCGCTGGAAACCACGGTGCCGCCGGTCTCCCGGGAGTAAAAAAATTCCTCTTCGTCCACTTCCTTGGCGGTAGTGTGATGACGAATGAATACCACATCGATGCTTTCGTAGTTGCGCTCTAAAAACAAATACAACAGGATAAAAAACCGTTTCGCAATGTCTTTGCGCTCTTCATTCATGGAGCCGGAGACGTCCATGATGCAAAACATCACCGCTTGGGTGCTGGGTACCGGGTCTTTCACCCGGTTGTTGTAGCGGATATCGAATTCATCGATAAACGGCACGGCGTTGATTTTGGTTTTTAAGAGTTTGATTTCCTCGCGCAACAACAAGACCTTGGGATCGTCTTCGCCATGGGCGGTGAGAATATCGTCCAACTCTTCCTCTTTTTGCTTGAGTTCGCGGGCGTAGGGAGCGCTCAAGGCCATGCGCCGAGCTAACGCACCGCGTAAGGAACGGATCACGTTGATATTGGATGGAATACCGGCCGTGGTGTAACCGGCTCTACGGCTTTTATACTCAACCACGCTTTTCAGCTGGGTTTTGACCAGATCGGGCAGTTCCAGGTCTTCGAAGAAGAACTCTAAAAATTCTTCCCGCGTCAATTGAAAGACAAATTCGTCTTCCCCTTCGCCTTTGTTGCTGGCTTTGCCGCTGCCTTTGCCGCCGCCACCGCCTTGAGGTCGCGGCACTTTATCGCCAGCGACAAAGTCCGTGTTGCCCGGGTGAATGATTTGCCGTCTACCGCCGGGGCCGTGGTGAAAAACCGGTTCGGAAGTGTCTCGGGTGGGGATGTTGACTTTCTCCCCTTTATCCATATCGGTGATGCTGCGTTGGGACACAGCATCCGATACGGCTTTCTTTATTTGGCTTTTAAAGCGGCGGATAAAGCGCTGCCGATTGATTGCACTTTTATTCTTTCCACTTAAACGCCTGTCGATAACTTGGGTCACAATAATACACTACCATTTATGAAGCTTTACGAACCCGCAGGTACCATTCTGACAACAAGCGCACTTGTTTTTCCGTGTAGCCTTTTTCCATCATGCGCTTGACAAAGTCCTGGTGTTTGCTTTGGTCATCCGCGGATGCTTTGGCGTTAAAGGAAATTACTGGCAGCAAGTCTTCAGTGTTGGAGAACATTTTCTTCTCAATGACTTCGCGCAGTTTCTCGTAACTGGTCCAGTGTGGATTCTTGCCGGCGTTGTTGGCGCGGGCGCGCAACACAAAGTTAACGATTTCATTACGGAAATCCTTGGGGTTGCTGATGCCCGCCGGTTTTTCGATTTTTTCCAGCTCATCGTTCAACGATGCCCGGTCGAAGCTTTCACCGGTGTCAGGATCTCGGTACTCCTCATCCTGTATCCAGTAATCGGCGTATGTTACATAGCGGTCGAAAATGTTTTGCCCGTATTCGGAGTAAGACTCCAGATAGGCTTTTTGAATTTCCTTGCCGATGAATTCCGCATAGCGCATGGCCAGCACGCCTTTGAGGTACGACATATAACGGTCTCTTACTTCCGGCGGGAACTGCTCTTGTTCGATTTGCTGCTCTAACACATAGAGTAAGTGTACCGGATTCGCCGCTACCTCTGTATTATCGTAGTTAAACACTCGGGACAAGATCTTGAACGCAAACCGGGTGGATAATCCCGTCATGCCTTCATCCACGCCGGCAAAATCACGATACTCTTGATAGGATTTTGCTTTGGGATCGGTGTCCTTGAGATTTTCTCCGTCGT
>JASFLF010000348.1:0-4745 GCA_050118235.1 Gammaproteobacteria bacterium
CTGTTTTAACTTCTTTAATCGCGTTTTTTAAAGCGTGATAAAGCGGCGGATCGGTCAACACCCGCTGCCAATAATATGTGTTGACCGTAAAGAAGTATGTGGCGCCTGGCAGCTTTTCTCTTCGATATCTTTGCATCGGCGTAGTATAGAGAATTCGTGCGCGCCGCGCACGTAAAATGCTCTCCGAATGCACAAACGATAAATTCGACTCGGCGGCGTAAAACATTCAAGGCTAGCGCCTCGCCGCAGGGAAAACGTGCGCTCGGCGCACGCTACGGCAACAAATTTTATTTCACCTTATTTATTGAACGTTTCGTTAGAACTTCCCGATTACGTTAATAAACAAGCCCTGACTGTCATAGTCCAAATCAGTCAAGTCGTCGGAAAAGTCGGTAAAGTTGTAGCCTATGCCAGCTTTGATATGATCACCGGCTTGACGATAGACACCGATAAGCGCACCGCTGCGGCGGTCTCCCGCTTCGGGTACTTCCAGCATACGGCCTTCCAGCAGCACATCCCAGCGATGCACAAAGTGCCAGTCGGCGCGCAGCACATACAGCGAGGCGCTGCTGTCGAAGAACTGCGGGTTGACGCGATCCTGGGCCAGTTGGCCTAAGCGGTAGGCGTATTTGCCACCCAGGGACAATCGGCGGGTCAAGTCGTACATTAGATCCAGCGACAGGATATGGCTTTTCTGGATAAACTCAGCCGCGCTGTTGTTGAGCGTGAGTTGATCGCTGGCCGGCAGGTTGTAGAAATAAGTGTACTTGAACAAGGCATTCAGCGCATCATGATAGACCGGCCGGTAAGCGTAGCCCAGCACGGCTTCGGTAAAGTCGCCGTTATAAAAGTCTCCAAGGGAGCTGCGACTTTTCGAGTAGTTGAATTTACCCAGCATTCGCCAGTCGGGATTGAGCAGGTATTTGAAGCTGTTTTTGGTCAGCCAGGTGGTGCGTTCGGACGAGGTGGCGTCGGCTTGTTCGGTTTCATCCACACGGTATTCGACGGCGCCGGCATAGGTCAGCGCATCGAATCGATAGCCTACTCGTAAGCCCAAGGCTTTACGGTCGATTTTCGCCGCGGTGTTATTGTCCCGCAAGGTGCCTAGATCGAGATTACCGCCGACATTCAAGCGGTCGGTGGCCGCCAGGTCGAAGCCCATGGAATGCGTGAGACCGGCGGGCACTTCACCGTGAGTGTAGCGTTCTTCCATATACATGCTGGCTGTGGACGAATAACGGGTCTTGAATCCCATGGCCAGATTGCCACGGCGGGCACGCACACCGTTGTCGGAACGTTCGTTTTCGAATGTATATACATTATATAGATTGGTTTTGGCGGTCATTTGGTAATCCGTACCCAGGCGTACCGCAGGCCCCAAGTCACCGCCGGACAATTCACCGTTGACTTTGAAGCGATCGGAAGTGCGGTAGTCACCACCCACCCCGACACGGCTGTTTTCGTCCCGGTTGCCGCTGATTTGGATCGTATCCTGGACGAATCCGTAGGAACTCCAGCGTTGCCGTGAATCGTAAGTGAGCTTAACGGCTAGGTCGTTCCGGTAACCTTGCTCCTGGGTCAGAGGCACCACGGGCGAATTGTCGATACGGTTGTCATAACGCAAACCGCTATTGACACGCCAGTGTTCGTTAATTTGGGTTTGCACATCCATTTCCAACGCTTTTTGTTCCAACGCGTTTTTCTGCGTCTTGGATACGGCGTTGAAGGTGATATGGGAAAACTCGTCGGCTTGCAGCAGCAACGTACCGCCGGTGGTCATCGTATCAGTGGGTGCAACCAAACCAGGCGCCGAATATCCCGCGTCCAAGCGCTGATGGTAGAACGTTAGTTGGCCTCTGGCGGCATCGGTCATATCCTCCAGCCGCAAACTGCCGTCTACCCGTTGGCCGTCGGCTTTCACATTCATATCGGGCGCTTGTGCGGCTGCATCGAAACTGTAGCCGCCGTCATTAGAAAGCAGTGATGAGGAAACCAGTCCTTCACTGGTAGAGTGTTCGAGGCGCAACCAGGTGCCGGGATTCTTGCGCACGGTGACATCCACGCCGGTCAAGCTGGTATCATCACCGCTGGTTTGCTGAGTCTCCGCGGTCACACCGAACTTCACAAAATCGCCTAACCAGTAATGGGCCCGACCGCCGGTGGCCACATCGTTGATGTCATCGAAACCGGGAGTGTATTCATAGCGCGCCACCAAATAGGTTTGATAACTGCTTAAATCGCCGGTGTCGATGAGTAAGCCGTTGTCGGCGAAGGCGGACAACGGTTCAGAAAGCAAGATCCGACCCTGGATGAAATCGATATCATAGTCCAGGCCGTGCACCAGGTTTTTTACGCCTACCACTAAACCGGATATGGCGTCACGCACTTCCACCCGCAGGCGGTCGGACCCGGTGAGGATATCCTGATGGCGCAAATAGTACAGCGATCCGCTGGTACCGCGGAATTCGTCGCGTGCCGCCAGGGTGCCCGGCTCGGCGGCGAAAGCGTTGACGCGGAATCGTTTCTCACCAAACCTGGTCGCGGAATTTGGCTCAAAATTAACATTGGCTCCGTACAGCGCGCGGTCTACGTGCGTTAAGTTGGTATCGGTGTAACCCACATTGAAGTTACCCCACAGCCCAAAGGTGCGGTCTTTTTGCATTTTGAGATAGAACTTACCGGACGTGGGCGCGTCTTCTTCCACCGTACCGTCATCGCCGTAAGTGGGATAATAATAGTCGGAATCGATACGCCGGAAGAGCGCATCCGGTGATTTGTTCATGAAGTTGCTGAACAAGTCCTCTACCGCGCCTTCGCGGGTATCGGCACTGGCGGTGAGTTTCCATTCGTTGGCGAATTGACCTTTGGTGTAAAATGCAATGCGTCCGTCCATGCTAAGGTCGTTGTCATAATGCGCCTTGTCTCCGGTAACCAGTGAGGCGGGGCCGTTGGTACTGTCATGCGCCAAGGTAAGATCGGCGATACCCACAGTGAACCAGTCGTTCTTTTTCAACTCCAGTTCCCGTAAGTACACATTACCGTTGCCCTCATTATCCGTAATAGCCACTTCCACGGTATGCAGCCCCACCGGCATAATCAACTCAGCGCCAAATTCGCCAGTGTCACTCACCGGTATGGCATAGCCGCCGAACCAAACGTGATAACCCGCGGGCACGTCTTTGCCGTATACCGATACCGTACCGCCATTGCGTGGTATGCGGATATTATTGAGCGCCAGCCTGTTTTCTCCGTAACCGACTAGAAGCGCTTTGTTGATGTCGTTGCCGCTGATAACGGTTGCATGTTGATCTATTACCCACAGCGATTGTTCCGTAGTTTCATCAAACGTGCCGTCTTCGCCGTACACTCGCAGCACGTATTTAAACTCGGTGCGCGGCGCCGAGTAGTTATTGAGGTATTCATCATGCAGGAATTGCCATTCCGCATACCCGTCCAGCTCGATGGACACCACTTCCATGGGTTTGTCGCGAATGGACTGCTCCGGGGCAAACACTCGCACTTCCGCGCGCTCGATGTACGAAGGATAGTTGCTGTACATCTTGAAGTGGGTTTGGTTTTCCACCAACTCGGTGTCTTGGTTGTCCTCGGTGCTGATCACGTTGGGCCAGGCGGTAATGTTTAAGCGCGGCTTGAATTGCAGGTTATCGAACTTGAACTGTACTTGCGCTTTGTCCAAAGCCACATCGGTACAACGCTGCACATCGGGGATACTCTTGCCCGGATCGTTGATGGGCTGGCCGTCCACGGAAATACGCATTAAGTTAAGAGCATAAGGATTTTGTGTTTCCACATCGCGGGTAACGCGTTTGATTTCCAAACCTTCATCGTCATCGAATAACGCCAGTTCGTCGTAGACAATTTGCACTTGCACTTTGGATTGGTCGGCTTCGACAAAACCGGTATTGACCACATCACTGGATTGCACATAACCGCGACCTTCGAACTCGGCTTGTTGGTCGGATAAACTTAACCGCTCCTTGATCGCTTCCATGGCGCGGCGGGCCCGCGAGGTGGATAAACCCACATCATCGCCGTACACCATGGCGGTGCGGCGGTCCAGCCGTTCGTTACTGGTGTAACCGATAAAGCGCAGGCGCACATTGCCTTTGTCCGCGATATCCTCCATGCCTCGCTTCAGCCGCTGCGCATAACCTTCCGGAATCAGCGGATGGCCGCTACTAAAATAGATGGGCTTGATGTCACCGTCCGGCGGATTGTAAATACGCTCTACGGTTTCGGCGGCTGAAGCCTCGGGACAGATTTGCGCTGATTCGGGCAAATCTTCCAGGGGATCATCATGCCAGAATTCGATTTCGATACGCCGGTTGAGCGCTCGGCCTTTTTCCGAGTTATTGGACGCCAGCGGATACGCCGCGCCTTTACCACTGCTGGCAATGGCCTGCGCCGGCAATTGCAGAGCATCCTGTACGGCCAATGCTATTCGGCGGGCGTTGGCTTTGGACAAGCCCACATGATCGCCGTAGATTCGCGCATCCCGGCCGCTTAACGGCGTGTCGTCGGTATAACCTATGAAATGCAGTTGTACATTGTCTTTGTCTTTGAGATTGCTCAGAGCCTGGCGCAACTGTTGTAAATACTTTTCGGGTATATCCGATACACTGTTGTCATAGTGCAGCGGTGGCACCAGGTTTTTCAGTTTGGCGCGGCGCGAGTGGCCGTCCTTGTAACGCACCATACACACTGTCTCCACGCGACAGACTTTG
>JASFLF010000349.1:0-4739 GCA_050118235.1 Gammaproteobacteria bacterium
GCAACGGTTGAATAGGCGTAACGGAGTCCATCAAGGTGAGCCCCAGTTGTTGTGCGCCTTGTCGAAACCGTGTGATCAAGCTACGTAGTTTATCGCGCCGCCAGGGCTCTTGTTGCACCAACCTTAGATTGGCACGGGTGGCTTCGGCCACGGCTGGTGGCAATGCGGTGGTATAGGTGTAACTTCTGGCCAGTTGAATCAAGGTTTCAATCAGCGCTTCGCTACCCGCGACAAACGCGCCAAATGTGCCCAAGGCTTTTCCCAACGTGGCCATGTAAATGGGTATGCCGTTATCCAGTCCAAAATGTTCCGCCGAGCCTCGGCCGGATTCGCCCAGTACGCCGAAGCCGTGGGCATCGTCCACCATCAACCAGGTATTGTGCTCAGCGGCCAGTTTGGCTAAATTGGGCAAAGGCGCGATGTCTCCGTCCATACTGAACACACCGTCGCTGACAATTAATTTTTGTTCCGCGGGGCTTTTCGCTAAATAGTTTTGCAGGGAGTTCGCATCGGCGTGTAAATACCGTTGCACTCGTGCCCCGGAATACAAGCCGGCATCGATGAGTGAGGCGTGGTTCAAGCGATCTTCGAAGATGGCGTCGCCTTTGCCGAACAAGGCGGTAATAACGCCCAGGTTGGCCATAAAGCCGGTGGAGAACAATAACGCCCGCGGCCGTCGCACAAATTCAGCCAGTTCCAGTTCCAGGTCATGATGCGCCTCACTGTGACCGCTGATCAGGTGGGAGGCGCCGCTGCCGACACCGTAGCGTTCGGCGCCTAGCCGCAGGGCTTCGATCGCCTTCGGGTGGTTCGCCAGACCTAAATAATCGTTACTACAGAAGGAAATCAACGGCCGGTCGTCCACATACACCACCGGCCCTTGCGGGCCGGCGATGACTTTGCGTTGGCGATAAAGATGTTGCTCCCGGCGCTCGCGTAAAAACGCGCCAAGCTGGTTGAGGTTCACTTATGATCCTAAAATAATCAGTTGAACACCCACACAATCAGTGAATTCTAACAATGTAAAGTTAGTCATGTTTTCAATTCGGTATGTAAAATCTAAGCGATCAACTGATTTTTTTCAGATATTTAACCGTTGCTCGCTGGGGCATGCCGGTGTTCGCGGCGCTGCTGAGTATCACCACGGGCGTGTAATTTTAGGTCGTTGAGCATTTTAATGTCGTCTTCCACGCTGCGGCCTTTGGTGGTGAGGTAATCGCCGATCATGACGCCGGAAGCACCGGCCATGAATATCATGGCTTGCATATCGCCTAAAAACTGCCGGCCGCCGGCAATGCGGATTTCCGCTTGCGGTAACATATAACGGAATACGGCAATGCTGTGGAGGATTTCCATAGGTTGCATGGGCTGCACCTGGCCCATGGGCGTGCCTTGTTGCGGGTTTAAAAAGTTCAGCGGTACCGATTCCACATTCAATTGCCGTAAGGTGTCGGCTAATTCGATGCGCTGGTCCAAGGTCTCACCCATACCCAGGATGCCGCCGGAACAGACTCGCAAGCCGGCGTCGCGCGCGGCGTTAATGGTGTCGATGTTTTCTTGGTAGCTGTGGGTGGAGCAGACGTTGTCGAAAAAGCTGGGCGCGCATTCCAGATTATGATGGTAATTTTCCATGCCCATGGCTTTGAGTTCCTGAGCGGTGTCGTTGTCCAACACACCCAGGCTGGCGCAGCGGCCGATGTCACTGGTTTCGTTTAGGGTTTGGAAATATTCTCGCAATTGCACGCGTTCTTTTTGCGAGCGTACTCCCCAGCCCTTAGAGACCACGCCGAAATCGCTGGCACCCCACCGGCGGGCGCGTTGCGCTTGTTCACTGAGTTGCTCGCTGGAGATATAGTTGTACACGGGTGAGTTGGTTTGATGATGGCCGCTTTGGGAGCAGAACGAACAATTTTCCGAGCAATTGCCCGAGCGCACATTGGAAATGGCGCAGACTTCGATATCATTGCCCCGAAAGGTCTTGCGAATACGATCGGCACCGGCCATGAGCCAGGGCAAATAGTCTTCGTGCTGGCGGATCATCCACTGGCCCTCTGCCACGGTCATTTCGCCGCCATTGAGGATGCGCTGTGTAATGGCATCGATTTGTGCGTACACGTTGTTGTCCATAGTCTTTTGCATAGGGGATACTCCGGGTGCGAACCAATTTTTTGGGGCTAAAAACCGGTAAATGATAGACGGATAACAGTGGCTGTCAAATTAAAAATAATCACAAATGAACAATTGGTTAAAAAATATTCAATCACTGGTGTTTCCCAGTCGCTGTACGCTCTGCGGCGCGCCCGGCACGCAAACCTGGGATCTTTGCGAGGCTTGCTATCATTCTTTGCCAATCAATGAGTTAGCGTGTACTCGCTGCGCCATCCCATTGGCGGCGGAAAATAGTGGAGTGTGCGGCCAGTGTTTACAGCAACCGCCGCCTTATCAACGCTGCATCACCGCATGGCGCTATGAGCCGCCGTTGGATTATTTTGTTCAGCGTCTGAAATTCAATAAAGACTTGGTGTTCGCCCGCTTAATGGCCGCACTGTTCGCGGAGCACCTGTCAAAAATCTATGCAAAACAGCAAGATAAGCCTGATGTCATCATCCCCGTGCCGCTACATAATAAACGTTTGCGTGAGCGGGGTTTCAATCAATCGGTGGAGATTGCCAAAGTGATCGCCCGCCAATTACATATTCCGTTGGATCTCACTTCCTGTACCCGTCCCAAAATGACCCAACCGCAAGCCGAATTACCCGCTGAGGAAAGAAAGCGCAATATCAAAGGTGCTTTTATGTTTAAACCAAGCGTGCATTACCGTCACATCGCCGTGGTCGACGACGTGATGACCACCGGCCATACCATCGGCGAACTCACAGAAACCATACAAAAAGCTTGTAATTCAACCATCGACGTGTGGGTGTGCGCCAGAGCCAACCGCTGATCGGCGGAGATCGCACGTTCGTCGTCCGGCGAGGAATATTCACCAAATCTGAGTGTTTTCTATTCAAATTGATCTAACTGTGATCAGTTTCTCTTTTTTGTCTGGTTGTTTTGTGATCAATTTCACGAAGAGCCTGTAAGACTAAAGGCAGAAAATTACTGACGAATGGTAGCAATACCCCCTATATATTCATCAATGAATAAGGATAGAATCTTTATACCACGTTGAGAAATACTAAACATCTGGCATTGGCGTGGGTTTGGGTTGAAGACAAGCTGGAATTTACAAGAAGTAGGTAGAAGCGGTATGCAATATAACAAATGTAAAATGGTTGGATTTACACTGATTGAACTCATGGTCACCATCGCCTTAGCGGCGATCATCTTGACCCAAGCCGTACCCAGTTTTAATGCCTTAGTGCAAAACAATCGGCTGATTTCCCAAAAGAACGAATTCATATCCACACTCAACCTGGCGCGCAGCGAAGCGTTGAAACGCGGCACTCGCGTTACGGTGTGCGCCAGTACCGACCAAGCCACTTGCGACACTACCGACTGGGAGCAAGGCTGGATCGTGTTTTCCGATCGCAATGCCGATCGGGTTCTGGATTCCGGCACCGGCGCTTGCCTTGCCACGGAGGATTGCTTGATCCGGGTAAGTGCTGGTTTATCGTCCAACAATACCTTGGCGGCGAGAAAATCCGGCGCGGCCGCCGACACCGGATTTATTCAATATACGCCCCGCGGTGC
The DNA here is from genome assembly GCA_050118235.1 of Gammaproteobacteria bacterium. Taxonomy (GTDB): domain Bacteria; phylum Pseudomonadota; class Gammaproteobacteria; order SZUA-152; family SZUA-152; genus JAJDNG01. Next base: position 3,694 of record JASFLF010000349.1, read on the forward strand.
AGTGGATTCGGCGGCCACCTTTACCTTCTGCGACCAACGCGGTGAGGGGCATGCGCGAGCCACCAACATCAATAACCTGGGACGCGCGATCAGCGCCTCGGACAGTGGCGCCGATGGCGTTGTCAATGATGTGGACGGTAACAACATCAGTTGTGCGTCTTAGTCGATTTTTCCTGTTTACCTCTTTGCAGTAGGCCAACATATGAAACTCCCTGATAGGAAATACGTCCCTAGGCAAAACGTCAAAGGCGTCTCGCTCATCGAAGTATTAGTTTCCTTGCTGATTCTGTCTTTAGGTCTGCTGGGCGTTGCGGGTTTGCAAACCACCAGCTTGCGCAGCAATCAGACCGCGTATTTCCGCTCCCAGGCCACGGCGGCGGCTTCCGATATCATCGATCGCATGCGCGCCAATCCCCAAGGCGTCGCGGCCGGTAAATACGATGACATCGATAGCGCCAGCTTGCCCGGGGATCCCAATTGTATTGCCAGTGGTTGTAGTGCGGAAAACCTGGCCGATTACGACATCCTTGATTGGTCCACTAATACTTTGTCTTCATTGCCTTCGGGCGCGGGCACCGTCAGCGTGGACGACATGGGCACTAATACTGATGCTACCGATGACGTGTTTGTGGTCACCATCAGTTGGAGCGATGCCACCGACCAGGCCAATCAAGATAAAAATCTCGTGGTTCGCTTCCAACTATAACTAGGCAATGATAGTGGTCAAGATGAGGCGCACATTTATGGGTATATTGAAAAAACAATCCGGTATGACGCTGATCGAAATCATGATTGCACTGACCTTGGGTCTGGTATTGACCGGCGGAGTCATCCAATTGTTTCTTACCAGCAAACAAACCTTTCGCATGAACCAAGCCATGTCCGCCGTGCAGGAAAGCGGCCGTTTTGCTCTGGACAATATCTCGCGAGACCTGCGCATGGCCGGTTTCCAAGGCTGCGCCGATCCCGGCTCGGTACCGACGGACTCGGCCGTTAGATTCAACTCGCCTACGGCCAATTTATTGCAGACCGCGGTAACCGGTAGT
>JASFLF010000350.1:0-4731 GCA_050118235.1 Gammaproteobacteria bacterium
CATCGCCCTGGGTGCGCATGCCGGTTTCCTGCTCAGCAACACCGGTCAGCCAGCCAATCGTGATCGCTTAGGTGATGAACACCCGGTGCGCTCCGCCGCGGCCTTATGTAACAGCGCCGAGGTGGACACATTACTGATTAATGAGCGCCTGCTAAAACAGGTGCAGGACAAGTTTGAAGTGACGCAGCTTGGCAACGCCTTCTCCGTGCTCAGTCGCGGTGAAATGCCCAATCAGTTCGCTGACAACCATGCTGCGCGCATGACCCCGTTAAGCGGACGTTTTCACGAACTTGGTATTTTGCTGGACGCCTGGGAGCGGGTCGTCGATGGTGAAGGGCAAATTATCAGTATCAGCGGTGAACCCGGTATCGGCAAATCCCGCATGGTGTTCGAGCTTAAAAAAGCCGCCACAGAGCATGGCGCCGCCGGTTTGGTGGAATGCCTGTGTGCGCCTTATCAACGCAACACGGCTTTGCATCCTGTGGTGTCCTACCTGGAAACCCTGCTGCAATGGCATACGCATAAAGATGCCGATGCCAGGCAGGCCCGCGTCAGGACATTTGCCGATGAACGGGGGTTGTCCGACGAGCAATGTTCGCTGCTGCAGCTGCTGATGAAAACCGGATCGGCTATCCCGGGTATGGCCGGTGAAGCCATTCGACAGGAAACCTTGTTGCTAATTAAAAGTATGCTTTTATACCCGGCAGGAACCGCACCGCTGATGCTTATTTTCGAAGACCTGCACTGGGCGGACCCCACCACTATTGACTTACTAAATCTGCTAATCGAAAAAGGCCCCACCACTCAGGTATTGTTGCTGTGTACCTACCGGCCCAATTTTCAGCCACGCTGGCACGGCAGAGCCCACATAGCCAATCTGTCCCTCAATCGCCTGAGTCATCGCGATACCAAGCACATGGCCAAGGGCCTGCTGACGGGTCGAGGCTTGGCACCGGAACTGGTGGAAAACGTAGTGCAACGCACCGATGGGGTACCGCTGTTTATAGAAGAACTCACCCAGACGGTGCTGGAACGCTTATCGGAACACTCATCCGAAGACTCGCACGAAAACCCGCGAGGCGGGCAGGCGGACATCATTCCTCTGACCTTGCAGGAATCTCTGCAGGCACGATTGGATGCGCTTGGTAACGCAAAACACTTGGCGCAACTGGGATCGGTCATCGGCCGCGAGTTTTCATTTACCTTACTGCATGCCTTTGCCAATCCCGTCAATGATAAGGAATTCGAAAAACAGCTCGATACCCTGGTGCGTTCACAGCTCGCGCATCAATTGGGGGCGCCTCCTGACGCTAACTACCGTTTCAAGCATGCCTTGATTCGGGACGCCGCTTATCAGTCGCTCACGGTTGAAAACCGCCGCCAACTGCACCGGACGGTCGCACAAACGTTCCTGGAGTCGTTTCCACAGTTGGCTGAAGATCAGCCCGAAGTGCTGGCTCAACATTTTGCCGAAGCGGGAAACAAGCTGCAGTCCGCGCATCACTGGTTACGCGCCGGTCAATCGGCGCTGCAACGCTATGCCATTGTCGAGGCCAGTTCCCATTGCCAAAACGGTATAGAACAAATCAAAAGCCTGGAACCTACGGCGGATATACTCCAATTGGAACTGGCGCTACAGACCACATTAGGACCGGCATTAATGGCCATCAAGGGATATGCGGACCACGATGTTAATGGCGCGTATTCCCGTGCCCGGGAAATTTGTCATCTACTTGGCGATCCTCCGGCGGTTTTTCCGGTGCTGTTTGGTTTGTGGACGTTTCAATGCGTTCGCGCCCAACACCGCGCGGCTGCGGGATTGGCACAGCAAATGGTGGATATCGCCGCAACAGGCAGTGACGCCGGACTCAAAGTAGAAGCCCATATGGTCCGTGGCATCACTCGATTTTATCGCGGCCAATTTGTTCAAGCCGCTGAGGATTTTCAGCTGGGTTTGTCGCTTTATAAAGAAGACATGGCTCAACAACATATTCTTGAATACGGACAGGATCCCGGAATGGTGATACCGGCATATCAGGCCATTAATTATTGGCTTTTGGGCGAAGACGACACGGCGGACCAAAAGGCATCGCAAGCGATTTCTCATGGGCGCCGTTCCGAACACCCCTTCACCCTGGCCTATGGCCTGGACTTCGCGGCCTGGCACTACATCAACCGCGGAAATATCGACACAGCGATTACGCTTTTGGATGAATCCATCGCCCTCTGCGAGAGCAACAAAATACAAATCTTCCTCGCCTTCGCCCTGGTATTACGCGCGGTGGCCACTGTTCAACAATGTAGTAGGGCATACAGTGTGGAACGCAGTATGGAAAGTAATGTGGAAAGTAATGTGGAAAGCAGTGTGGAGAAAAGTAACCGGCAAAATAAAATGGAATCCGGGATCGCGGATCTGCAGCAATCCATCGCCAACTACACAGCGACCGGTGCTGAATTGTTTACGCCGGGTTGGTATGCGGTTATCGGCCAGTGCCAAACCGTTCGCGACGACATGCGGCAAGCTAATCTTGAAATTAGCAAAGCGCAAACCGCGGCCAGCGCGAGCGATGAACAATGGTGTCTGGCCGAAATCGAACGAACCGCGGGTGAAATCGCCGCCATTCAGGGGGACGTAAAAAAGGCTGCGGCGCATTTTCGACGGGCGATTGACATTGCCGTTGAACAAAACGCCGTGCCCTGGAAAGCCAGGGCGCAAGCCAGTCTTGCCAAACTCAATAATCTTTGAGCAAGCTTCTACAATTGAAAAAACAATCAAAAGCACACTGAAACACACAATAAAAACCACAAGGAAAGATAGTCATGAGCATCAACTATTCCGATTACTATCGCCAATATCTGGCCGGCAATTATACCGCTGAAGATTTTTACTACGGACCCAAGGGCAACACCCGCCCGCGCGGTCCCTGGCCGCAACCTTCACCGGATCATCCGTTTGGGCAATTCGCCGAGGTGCTCAGCATACCCGATGAGGAACGCAAAGACTGGAATCGCTATGTCGCGCGAAAATATGTGTGGTTGTTACTGACTCGATGGCCTATGGCGCTTTGGTATTGCTTGACCAATCCACACTTAAAGCCGCTGAGTGACGAGCGCTTCACTTATTTCTTAAGCGAGACTCTGTACAGCCGCTACTTGATGCATATCCCGCAGGAACATCTTTCCAGTTATGAGGATTTTTTCCCCGGCCTGCTGAATCAAGGCGGCGAATACTACAAAGCGGATTTTCGCATCATGGATCGCATTGCCGCGCACACTTATCCCGGCATGTATGCGGCGCCCAGCGCGGTGTTGTTTCACCGTGATCCGGACGCCAAGACTATAAAACCGGTTGGAATTTATCTGCATGAACAGAAAATATGCGTAACACCGCAGGACGGCGACGCTTGGACCCTGGCCAAGTACTTCGTTATGCAAGGGGCATCACACCGGGTGAACTTGGTCACGCACGCTGTCTTGCATTTTCCCTTTGATCCCATCAACGCCATTACCAAGACTTTGTTGCCCAAGACCCACTTGCTTTTCAAACTGCTGTTTCCCCATTTGTACCTGGAACTGCCGGTCAATAACGCCGTGCTCGAAGGACCGGCCTCATTGATCAATCGCACCACTTGGACTATTTACTCACCGTTTGTGGCCAAGGGACAGTACATACGCCAATTACTGCCCGTCGGTTACACCGGCGTGCCGAGCGAGCACGAGCCACAATCCTTTGTTCCTTATGAATTCCCCCTGGTGCCGGAGTTCATCGATCCCGATACGCGGGAAATAAAACCCGAATATGCCTGGCTGGCTTTCTTTCAATTTCATTTCGCCTATTACAAAACCATACATAGTTTTGTCAAACAAATTATCGACAAGTTGCTGGCCGCGCCTTTAGGCAATCCGGATCTTTATTACGTACAGCTGTGGGCGGAACAAATTTCTCAATGGGTGCCCGGATTTCCCGGAGGCGAGCAAATCACCCAGCCAGGGGTGTTAACCGATGCGGTGGCATCCATCATCTGGGACCTGGCCGTCGCCCACCCCACTGACCATGAACAAATTCATCGCATCCGACCCGATGAGCTTGTGTTTCGCCTGCGCGTTCCACCTCCGCCGACAAAAGACTGGAAAGGCTTCGATCAGAACAAACTCAACAAACGCCGGGATTTCTTCAAGTCCTGGTTGACGGACAAACTGTTTTACGAACCGCACAATGTTACCTGGCTAAAGGATGTGGATTATCGATTTGAGGATGAACACTTACAGGGATTGAACGCGCAATTTCTGCATGAACTGCGCGCCGTGGAACAGGATTTGACCAACCGCGAAGTGACACTGTTCGCCAAACTCGACGACCTGGCGTGCAGTATCCAATACTAATGACTTAAGTTTTGGATTTCTTATGTTTGGAGGAACGGCTTAGGCAAAATATTCACCACGAAGCACACGAAGATCACGAAGAATGAATACAGTTAAACTTGTTTTACCTTCGTGATCTTCGTGCGCTTCGTGGTATAAATTCAATGCCTGCCAAGTTAGACTGTTGGTGTTCGATTGGTTGGATTGCGGCGCATTGGGACGCTTCCAATTTCACGGGGATTTATCCCCTTCGACATGCTGGCAGACCCAGGCTTTGGCCATGCGCAACTCCCGGTCCACAGTGGCGGGCGAGATTTCCAGCAAAGCCGCGGTTTCGTCATAAGTCAGGCCGCCAAAAAAATACAACTC
>JASFLF010000351.1:0-4722 GCA_050118235.1 Gammaproteobacteria bacterium
GCAGCGTAGCGCCGCACACGCGGACTGAATTTTCTTTATTATCAATCAATTAAAGCTAATTTTCCGCCTGGGGATGGAAAACCGGCGGCGTCACCATTATTTGCTGAAGATATTTGCCCAAACTTACCGGCTACACTCACAAATAGGGGCAAAGTATGTAATAATACCGCGCTTTCAAGCGCGCAAACATTTGATGCTGTTGGTATTGAGCGGGGAAAGCGATATCAACAAACAGCTACAAAGCCTGCAACCGCAACAATAAAAAATAACGCCAACAGCAATGAAACAGCGAAACGACATTAATTAACGTTAAACAAAACGAACTGCGATAAAAAAGGAATAACCTCATGAATTTTTTTATTTCCGACGCCTTCGCCGAGGGTGCAGCCGCACAAGGTGAACCAGGTTTTATGGGATTTATCCCGTTGATTCTTATCTTTGTATTGTTCTACTTTTTATTGATCCGCCCGCAAGCCAAGCGTGCCAAGGAACACAAACAAATGGTGGCGTCATTGGGCAAAGGGGATGAAGTGGTCAGCAATGGCGGTCTGTTAGGGCGCGTCACGGACTTGGATGACAGCTTTGTTACCATGGAAATCGCCGACGGAGTCAAAGTGAAAGTCCAGCGCCAGTCCGTGATGACCTTGGTCCCAAAAGGCACGTTTAAAGGCAAAGTAGAAGAAAAATAATAAACTTTTCGGAAATCAGCCATGATAAATAAATATCCACTTTGGAAATACATTCTCATCGTCATCGTCATAATTGTCGCCTTGCTTTATGCGCTTCCCAATTTGTTCGGTGACGATGCCGCCCTGCAAATTTCCGCCAACCGCGGCACCGAGGTGACATTGGCCACGCAAGAGGCCGTGCGTGAGGTGTTAAAAAACAACAATATCGAACCCAAGGGCATTGCCCTGGAAAATCAGCAATTGCTGGTGCGCTTCAATAATACGGAAGATCAGTTAAAAGGCCAGGATTTGGTGAAAAAAGAACTGGGCAGTGACTATGTGATTGCACTGAATCTGGCCCACCGCACCCCGGAATGGTTGCTAGCCATTGATGCGTTGCCCATGTATCTGGGTCTGGATTTGCGCGGCGGTGTGCATTTTCTTATGGAAGTGGATGTGGAATCCGCCGTCAAACAAGCCGAAGAACGCTACATCAGCGATTTTAGAACGTTATTGCGCGAAAACCGGGTGCGTTATACCAAGATAGACAGGCTTTCCACGAATGACAAATCGCAAGGCGTGGTATTGGAATTTAAAACCGACGATGTGCGCGCCGAGGCGGAAAAATACATCAAACGCGAATATCCGGATTTGCAGCTCAGCACCTACGAAGAGGAAGGCAATTTCTATCTGAAAACGGCCATCAGTGAAACCGAGAAGACGGAGATCCGCAAGCTGGCGCTGAAACAAAACATTACCACCTTGCGCAACCGGGTGAATGAGTTAGGGGTTTCCGAGCCGGTGATCCAACAACAAGGGACCGATCGCATTGTGGTGCAGCTGCCGGGCGTACAGGATACCACCCGCGCCAAAGATATTTTAGGCGCCACCGCGACATTGGAGTTCCGCTTGGTGGATGAACAAGGCGATGTGCAAGACGCCTTGCAAGGGCGCGTGCCGCCCGGCGACCGACTGTATCCAAAACGCGAAGGCGGTAATGTATTGCTGAAAAACCGCGTGATGTTGACCGGTGACTATATTATCGATGCCTCTTCGGGAATCGACCAACAATCCGGCGGACCGGCCGTGTTCATCACCTTGGACGGCAAAGGCGCCAGCATCTTCAGCAAAGTCACCGGTGAGAATATCAAGAAACTCATGGCGGTGGTGTTCATCGAAACCAAAACTATAAGATTCGAAGAGGGTGGTGAAGAAAAGAAAGAACGCCGTAAAACCGAAGAAGTCATTAATGTTGCCCGCATTCAAGATCAATTGAGTAAACGGTTTCAAATAACCGGACTGGACAGCACCACCGAAGCGCATAATCTGGCGCTATTGCTGCGCGCTGGCGCGCTGGCGGCTCCCATCGACATCGTGGAAGAACGTACCATTGGCCCCAGCCTGGGTAAGGAGAACATCAATCAAGGCTTTATGTCCGTGGTGGTGGGTTTTGTGCTGGTATTGGCGTTTATGGTGCTGTGGTACAAAGGTTTTGGCATGGTGGCCAACCTGGCATTGGCGTTAAACCTGATCATTATTGTGGCGGTGTTGTCCATAATGCAAGCGACCCTGACCTTGCCCGGTATTGCCGGTATTGTGTTAACCGTGGGTATGGCGGTGGATGCCAATGTGTTGATATTCGAACGTATTCGCGAGGAGATTAAAAACGGCAACAGCCCGCAAGCCAGCATCCACGCCGGTTATTCCAAGGCATTGTCCACCATCGCCGACGCCAATATCACCACTTTGATTGCTGCCATTATATTGTTCGGATTCGGCACCGGTCCTATAAAAGGATTTGCGATTACCTTGTCTATTGGTATCGCGACGTCGATGTTTACGGCCATCATGGGCACCCGCGCGGTAATCAACTTAATGTACGGGGGCAAGCGCGTGGAAAAGTTGTCTATATAACCACAACAAAACCGAATAATTGAAAAGGCTCAATAAATGGAACTGTTTAAAAAGCAAACTCACTATGATTTTTTAGGCAAGCGCAATCTGGCGTTTACCCTGTCGGGTATATTGTTACTGATCTCCATCGTATCATTGTCGGTTCGGGGACTGAACTTTGGCTTGGATTTTACCGGCGGCACTCTCATTGAATTGGGGTATCCACAAGCGGTTGATGTCATCGACGTACGCAAGACTTTGGAAGATGCCGGCTATAAAGATGTCGTAGTTCAGCATTTTGGCACTGCACATGATGTGCTAATACGATTGGCGCCCAAGGAGGACGTCAGCAGCGCGGAGTTAAGTAACGAGGTTATCAATTCACTGAAAAAGGAAAGCGGAGACATTCAAATACGGCGCGTGGAATTTGTCGGGCCCCAAGTGGGTGATGAACTCACCGAAGACGGCGGTTTGGCGGTGTTATACGCTTTGATTTGTATTTTTATTTACGTGTTTTTCCGTTTTGAGTGGCGCTTCGCCATAGGTTCGGTGGCCGCGTTGTTTCACGATGTGTTGATCACTTTGGGAGTATTTTCCATATTGCAAATGGATTTCGATTTAACCGTATTGGCCGCATGTTTAGCGGTGATTGGTTACTCGTTGAACGACACCATAGTGGTGTTCGACCGTATTCGGGAAAACTTTCGCAAGATGCGCAAAGACACCACCATACAAATTATGAATGTATCTTTGAACCAGACCTTATCACGCACCTTGATGACGTCGTTCACTACTTTATTGGTATTGATAGCGTTGATCTTATTAGGTGGGGAATTGATCCGCGGTTTTGCGGCGGCATTGATTATCGGTATAGTGGTAGGTACGTATTCTTCAATTTACGTCGCCAGCACCAGCGCGCTGATGCTGGGAGTCAGCAAAGCGGATTTGATGCCTGTGAAAAAAGAAGGCGCGGAAGGCGAAGAAATCGAAACACCATAACACAGTGATATATTTTTCCTCTCCCCACAAGGGGTGTGTCGCAAAATTGGTTTCGGGGGAGGTAGCGTGCGCGCAGCGCATGCCACAGCAAATACATGAAATTTTGCGACACATTCATAAGAGAAGATTCATTTGTAGAAATGTTATTGACCATAGCCTTAGCAAAAGAGAGCCAGCTGAATGTTTGATAAAAGTATGACCATAGCCGGATTCGACGATGAGTTGGCGCAAGCCATTGAACACGAACGCGTCCGCCAGGAAGAACATATAGAGTTAATCGCTTCCGAGAACTATGCCAGCCCCAGAGTCATGGAAGCGCAAGGCTCGGTGTTAACCAACAAATACGCCGAAGGCTATCCCCACAAACGCTATTACGGCGGTTGCGAATACGTCGACATAGCGGAACAACTTGCCATAGACCGAGTAAAAGAACTGTTCGGCGCGGCATATGCCAATGTGCAACCGCATTCGGGTTCCCAAGCCAACGCCGCCGTGTATTTCGCTTTATTGGAACCCGGTGACAATATTTTGGGCATGAGTTTGGCCCACGGCGGCCATCTTACCCACGGCGCCAAAGTCAGTATTTCCGGCAAGCTCTATAATGCGCATCAATACGGCTTGAACGAAAAAACCGGCGAGATCGACTACGATCAAGTGGAAGCACTGGCCAAAGAACACAAACCCAAATTGATCATCTCCGGATTCAGCGCTTATTCGCGCATAGTGGACTGGCAGCGCTTCCGTGATATTGCCGATTCCGTGGGGGCTTATTTAATGGCGGACATGGCTCATGTGGCGGGTCTGGTCGCCGCCGGCGTTTATCCCAGTCCCGTCAATATTGCCGATGTCACCACCACCACCACTCACAAAACCTTACGCGGCCCCCGCGGTGGTTTGATCCTGGCCAAATCCAATCCGGATTTGGAGAAAAAACTCAATTCACTGGTGTTTCCCGGTTCCCAAGGTGGTCCGTTAATGCATGTGATCGCCGCCAAAGCCGTCGCATTCAAAGAAGCGTTGCAACCGGAGTTCAAACAATACCAGCAACAAGTGGTGAAGAACGCCCAAGCCATGGCAAAAGTTCTCATGGACCGTGGCTACAATATCGTATCGGGCGGCACCGACAACCATTTGTTTCTGGTGGACTTGATCAACAAAGGCA
>JASFLF010000352.1:0-4719 GCA_050118235.1 Gammaproteobacteria bacterium
GGTGGTGGAAACGGGCAGTATTAACGGCGCAGCGGATCGACTGGGAGTCGCAAAATCGGCTGTAAGTCGACGCTTAAAGGAGCTGGAAGAACACTTAGGTGTAGAGCTTTTCCACCGCACAACAAGGCGGATGAACCTGACCGACACTGGGCGCGCTTTTTATCATCAGTGCGTGCGCATACTTGAAGATGTGCTCGAAGCTGAACTGGCTACATCACAAGCACATGGCACTCTACAAGGGGGCTTAAAGGTGGCGTTACCCGCGAGTTTTGGGGTAATGCACGTGAGTCCCGCGATTAATGAATTCTTGCATTTACATCCGCAAATTGAATTTGATTTGGATTTTAATGATCGGCAAGTGGATTTAATGCAAGAAGGTTTCGATCTTGCCATTCGTATTGCCAGTCTGCCCGACTCCAGCTTAATCGCCCGTCGCTTAGCGCCAATTGTACATGTGCTTTGTGCAAGCCCGGATTATCTAAAGAAGCACGGCACGCCCCATACGCCAGAGGACTTGTTCAATCATCAATGCCTCGCATATAGCCTTGTGCATGATTCTAAAACATGGGAATTTACGGATGAAAACAATCATCAAAGCAAAATAGCGATAACGCCTCATATAAAAGCCAGTGCCGGTGAATTCCTGCGGGATGCGGCAGTCAATGGTCATGGTATTGTTTACTTACCCACGTTTATCGTCTACGAGGAAATTGAAAATGGAGCCTTAGTTCCTCTGCTAAACGGTCACCATTCCACACAAATAGATGCCTACGCGGTTTACCCTCAAACACGGCATCTGTCGCAACGCGTTAGAGCTTTTGTCGATTTCCTGGTTAAACGGTTCGAAGGAATACCTTACTGGGATTCGTGTCTACAGAGGACATAACGTGTGATATCGCAAACTCCTCTTTTTGATAATTCCGCTGGTTTTGAATGTCTGTTTTAAGGTTTTAAGTCAATCGATACATTAAAGTCAGCAATGTCTTGAACCGCTGCATACCTGGCTTACGGATTATGTCAGGGAGTGCCCGTAGTGTGATGGTAAGCGGGTCTCTCTGCTAAACAGCCATCTATATCAGAGAGATGTACCTAAGACTGTTAACTCATTTGGAGCGACCAATCAGTCATAACTGGATTTTTTTTCGAAATTTTGGTCATACAGCGGCGAAAAAAAGGGTAAAGAAACCGGGCCCATGTGACAGTTTTTTTATAGTAATATTGTAATTTCCATGAAGCAAAAGCGCAGTTTGTAGAATTCTATTCTAGATGAATATCCTAATTATCATTGTTGTGCTGCTCGTAGCGGGGTTGGCGGTTTGGAGGTTGTCACGTTCTCGCCATAAAGGTATTCATACCAAATCGATTTCAGTCAGCGACATCGGCGAGGTTTATCGTCAGATATCGACCCAAGGTGTGGAGACATCGTTTGCGGTTTTCATCGTCGCCCCGCCACAATGGGATACGGGGGACACCGTTGAAGTGCAGTTCTCGGTCGAGGAGGGGGGGGCCGGATTGGACTGGATTTTGATGTCCGAACCCAACAAGCGGGAAAAACAGCGGGTGATTCAATTTGCATTGCGCAAGGGTACAGAATGGCGGGAATGCGAGATGAACAATTGGCTTTACCTGCGCATAGACCAAGGTGATTTGGTTGAGTTATGTACTTCCCTAATTAGAGATCTTTACGGAGTTGAGGAAGTTCAGCTTAAGTATGGAGGATGTTCCATTAGATTATGATATTGCTTTACGCCTGTAGTCTGTAAGGCGGCAACGGGATAGAGATTGCTATTGCGAGCATTTAACATCTAAAAAAATGGCTGGAACCCGCTGGCTCCAGCCATAAATCCGTTCACTATTGGGGTAGGGGGATGTGAACGGGGGGAAGAACTGTAACAGTTAAGAAGCGTATCTCAATTTGGCTTCTTTGGCCGCCCTGGCTTGTTCCTCGTCATAAGCCGCGCCGGACCATAGCATTTCATAGGCGATTTCTTCGTTACCGTTTTCGCACAGCTCCAACACTTCTTTAAACAGGGGTTGGAAAGTGTCGCTTTTGTGGGATTCTTCGTGATCTTCGAATGAATTCCAGAAGGTGATGATCAACGCTTCTTTGCCGGCTAAGGGGCTGTCCACGGCTTGACCGATGGTGCTGCCTTCGTTGGAGACTTGGCCGGAGTTCAACGCTACCAGTCCGCCCACAAAACCGGTTTCAGAATGGAAGGTCTTAACGTTCTCGCACAGCATAGCGACGCGCTCTTGTAAATCGTCCACACTGTATTCCGGCTTCAAGATAACTCGGTTAATGGTTACAACACCGTCGTGAGGAAAGTTAGGGATGAATGACATAGTAGCCTCCTATTGAATTAAAACCGATTTGAATTAAACCCTATAAAATATCTTAGTAAATTAGTAATTAATTAATTACTTATATAACAACCGACCCGACATTTTTCAAGTAAATTTTGGCAGCCATAAAAAATTTAAATTGGTTATCGGGGGGTATAAGAAATTTTTAATAGTCCAAAAGGGATAGCATAGTAGAGAGATAAGTGATCATCGTATGCTGTGACCAGTGAGTAAGTCTTTGATTGGAGTAGGTTTGTCTAAGTTCCCCAGCGAGCCAGTGAGGATGTAATCCAGAGCATTGTGAAAATAACGCCGAATTGCTAAGGGCGTTTTGGCGGGAGGTTGGTTGCTGATATTTGCGCTGGTGGACACGATGGCTTGTCCCACGGTTTCACACAGTGCTTTGGCTAAAGGATGGGCTGTGATTCTTATGGCAATTTGATCGTGTTTGCCGGTAATCCATTGAGGCGCCGATGATTGGGCTGGCAATAACCACGTGGTGGGACCAGGCCAAGTTGTGTGCAGAAATTTTAGTTGTTTTGCCGTCAACGGCTCTATGAAGGGCTCAATGTGAGCGTAATTGGCGGCGATGAGTATGACCCCTTTATCCACAGAACGCTGCTTGAGCGTAAGCAACCTATGAACCGCGTCGCCATTAAATGGATCGCAGCCCAAGCCGTATACCGCTTCAGTAGGATAGGCGACTATGCCACCGTCTAGAATACAGCGGGCTGCCAGTCTGAGTTTAAAGTCACTCAAGGAGTTGCTGTCAGGATTTTTTCGCTAATTTTTGCTGCAATTCGGCGTCTTTGGCGATGACGGCTTGGGCGTTGGCGTCACGGTCTTGTTTAATACGCTCGGCCAGTGCCTTATCACACAAGGCAATCATTTGGCCGGCCAAATAGGCGGCGTTCTTGGCGCCCGCTTTGCCGATAGCCACGGTTGCGACAGGGATACCGCCGGGCATCATCACAGTGGACAATAAGGCGTCTTCGCCCTTGAGAGGGCCACCTTCCATGGGTACTCCGATGACCGGTTTGATGGTCAAACCCGCAACAGTACCCGCCAGATGCGCCGCCAGTCCCGCCGCGGCGATGAATACCGCACAACCGCGTTGGTCGGCGTCTTTCACATAAGCGTGCGTGGCGTCCGGCGTACGATGCGCGGACGTGATTTTTACTTCATAGGGAATGCTCAAGGACTCCAAGACGTCTAAAGTAGCTTGCATGGTGGGTAAATCGGAGTCCGAGCCCATTAATACCGCAACAAATGGTGTGCTCATGATTAACAGTCCTCACGGTTTATGTTTTTAATTTTGTTCTCTGGCTATGGCGCGATGCCCAATATCGGTGCGGTAGTAGGCATCTTGCCATTGTATACCGCGTACGGTGTGATAGGCTTTTTCCTGGGCTTGGGATACGGTGTCGCCCAGGGCCACTACGCACAATACCCGGCCGCCGGCGGTGACTATATTGCCTTCCACTTCTTTTGTGCCGGCGTGGAATACTTTGACGTCTTCGGGTGTCGCTTGTGCTGCTGAAGGCAGCCCGCTGATGATATCGCCTTTGCGGTAATCGAAAGGATAGCCGCCGGCGGCCATGACCACGCCCAACGATACCCGCGTGTCCCATTCGGCTTGTACCGCATCCAGTTTACCGTCTATGGCGGCATCGCAAAGCGCCGCAAGATCCGATTTAAGGCGCATCATAATGGGTTGAGTTTCCGGATCGCCAAAGCGGCAATTATATTCCAGCACTTTGGGCGTGCCGTTGGCATCGATCATCAAGCCGGCGTATAAAAATCCGGTGTACGGCATGCCTTCGGCCGCCATACCTTGTACAGTGGGCGTAATCACTTCTTCCATGGCCCGCCGATGAATATCGGGTGTTACTACCGGAGCCGGTGAATAAGCCCCCATACCGCCGGTATTGGGGCCTTGATCGCCGTTGTCCCGGGCTTTGTGATCCTGGGAGCTGGCCAGGGGCAGAATGTGTTCACCGTCCACCATGACGATAAAACTGGCTTCTTCGCCGGTGAGAAATTCTTCCACCACAACTCGATGGCCGGCGTCGCCGAAGGCGTTGCCTTGCAACATATCGTTGATAGCATCAATGGCTTGCTGTTTGGTTTGGGCAATGATGACGCCCTTGCCGGCCGCCAAGCCGTCGGCTTTAACCACAATGGGGGCGCCCATTTGGTTGATGTAGTCGATAGCGGCTTGCGGGTCAGTGAATGTTTGATAGGCTGCGGTGGGAATGCCATGCCTGGCGAGGAAATCTTTGCTGAAGGATTTTGAGCCTTCCAATTGGGCGGCGGCTTTGCTGGGCCCGAAACAGCGCAAACCGGCGGCCTGAAAAGCATCTACGACGCCCGCTA
>JASFLF010000353.1:0-4716 GCA_050118235.1 Gammaproteobacteria bacterium
AGACTGGGATTGACGCTGCCTCTGCTGGCACAACAACGCTGGAAAGAAGCCGCGCAATATGCTCAAGAAACCCTAGAAATCTCACCGTGGAATTATTACGCCCATGTTCGCTTGATGATTGCCGAAGAAGGCATGCGCCAGTGGCAGACACTGGCCAAGCACGCGCAGGAAGTTTATCTACACTATCCCAGCGATGCCACGGTATTAGTCTATTGGGCCCGCGCTAATCGATGGCTGAACAATACCGGCGACGCAAAAAACGCTTATCAACAAGTGTTGGAACGCATTCCTGGACATATTGAGGCGTTACAGTTTCTAGAAGAACATAAATAGTCCTGCAAATACGAGCAATAGTACAGGGATGTACCGTCCCGGGGGGGGGCAAAGGCCGTAATACTGCGGACGTACAGGACGCACTAATACCGTGAAGGCCAGGGATGGTTGAGAACGGCCCGCTCCCATGACCCTCTAGCCCGCATCTGCCTATTCCCAATTCAGATAGCTGTCCGGCACATCAAAACTCCATGGAGTTATAAATTGATAAGATCACATTATGCGCATAATGTGCGTAAATAGTTACCTACAATCCACGTTATATTCAATGCGTTACCCATCCTAAATAAACTATAACCGACTGTTTCTATAATATACTAAAACTGTAAGCTATTAATTTTTTTACTTTTTTTCTTGAATTCATATTAGTATCTGCTAATATTTTAAATAGGAAGGCGGTAAATATTACAAGGAAGTCGGTAAAAACCTTAACATCAACTAATTAAATTGGAGGTGTATCATGGGCGGAGGAATGGGTGGTGGTGGTATGGGCGGCGGCACCATGGGTGGCGGCGGTGGCATGGGCGGCGGCGGCGGCATGGGCGGCGGCGGCACCATGGGTGGTGGTGGCGGTATGGGCGGCGGTGGTGGAGGAATGGGCGGCGGCATGTAAGTGGCCTACAATTCCATTTAAACTGGACCAAACGTCATTAACCATACTTAAACAATGCAGTCGCGTATGTTGAGCACTCACCGAAGCTGGTTCGATTAGCCGGTGTGTTCCATACCCACAAAGCAATAGAGGGGCTCTACCCGGCCCCTCTCGTGGTTTTCTAGTTTCCAATCCCTTCTACTTCAATTACTCACCCCCCCTCCAGACGCGAAAGACGCGAACTTTAACCGTAAAAACGGCTGCATGGACGTAAGGTAACCTACCATCGCGACATTCGTCCCTCCATGCACATCATCAAACTCAGGCGGTAAAACAGCGCCGGGAGGAACAGCCGGCCAAGCACACTGACGGCACGGACATTTTCTAAATATTCTGCACCACAGTGGTTAAAATTCTCCTGAACTCTTATTTATCTGTGGAGGCTAGCAATTCAAAATTGAAAATATCCGATAACGCGTATATTCTTAGCCGACTATGCTTATCAATAATATGAATCCCACCTAAAGACATTAATCTCGCATGATGAATTATTTTTTCAATATCTATCCGACGCGGCGCTGTGTATATCTGCTTCTGCTACTGGCTTTTTTAGGCATCTCACACGGGGCGCACGCAAAGTCCTTCTTTTGGCAAGTTAAGTCCCCTACCGCAACCGTATATTTATTGGGATCGATACATTTCGCCAAACCGGACATCTATCCATTGGATCAAAAAATCGAAGACGCCTTTGAGAAGGCGTCGTATCTGGTCGTGGAACTGGATCAAAATCAGTTGGATCAGGACGACATGCGCAGATATATTCTCAAACACGGCATGTATGAAAAACCGAATTCCGTTGAATCCCATATCAGCGAATCCACCCTGAAGTCGTTAAAAGACTATCTAGGCCGTTATGACATGCCCCTGGAAGGTTACAATAGAATGAAACCAGGATTTCTAGCCATGACGTTATCCATCGCGCACGTTATCCGTCTGGGCTTTTTGCCGGATTACGGCCTTGATATGTATTTTTTGAAAAAAGCGCAAGACAAAAAAATCTTGCAACTGGAAACCTACACTGATCAATTGGATCTGTTTTTTGACATGCCTAACGAAGAGCTGTTTTTGAAGCAAACTCTATCTAAGCTGGAAGACACTGAAAAACAATTAGACCAAACCGTGGTTGCCTGGAAAAAGGGAGACACGCAAAAAATGCTGGAAAAGGTCATAATCGAACCGCTACGGGAATATCCGGAATTGCGTGACGTGTACACAAAAATTTATACGGACCGCAATATCAAAATGACGGAGAAAATTTCTCAATATCTAACACATGGCGATATTTATTTTGTTGTGGTTGGCGCGGCTCATTTGATCGGTGATCAAGGCATTGTTAGCCTATTAACAAAACGCGGATACAAAGTAACACAGTATTAAAGCGATGGAATGTAATTATAGGAGTTCAGAATGAGCTGGTGGGGTAAAATTTTCGGTGGCGCTTTTGGATTCGCCTTAGGTGGACCGTTAGGGGCGTTGCTAGGCGCGGCATTAGGGCATCGATTTGACAAGGGCTATGAGCGTTTTATGCTGGAAGGCACGGACACCCAAGCCGATGTTGAACGCATTCAATCGGCGTTTTTCACCGCGACATTCAGTGTCATGGGCCATTTGGCCAAATCCGACGGCCGGGTGTCAGAGGCGGAAATTCAGTTGGCGCAGAACATCATGTCACAAATGCAACTCAATACGGAGCAACGCCGCGCGGCAATGAACTTATTCAACCAAGGCAAATCGGAGGATTTCCGGTTGGATGAGGTGCTGCAGCAATTCAAACAAGAATGTCAGCGTCGCAGAAATCTCATACAAATGTTTATAGAAATTCTAATCGCCACAATACTGGCGGATGGTGTGGCGCACCAAGCCGAACGTAATAAATTGCATTATATTGGCAAGCATTTGGGATTTTCGCCTTTCATCATCGACCAATTGATCAAAATGGTGCAGGCACAGCAGGAGTTTGCCTACCGACAAGGCAGACCCGATAAAGCGCCGTCGCAATCCACCTTAAAAGCCGCCTATCATGTGCTGGGAGTGGAGGAAAACGCCAGCGATGCGGAAGTTAAAAAAGCCTACCGACGCCTGATGAATCAACACCACCCGGACAAGCTGGTGGCCAAAGGCCTGCCGGAAGAAATGATGAAACTGGCTACCGAAAAAACTCAGGAAATCAAAAGCGCTTACGAACAAATTAGAACTGTTCGCAACTTTTAGAATACCCTATACAAGATCGGGAGGAAGTCTAGGAAAAATGGAATACCACATTCATGACACTACGCTTGCCGATGAAGGCCTGGCGCGAATTGATTGGGCATTCAGGGAAATGCCCGTCTTGCGGCAACTCATGGACCGTTTTGAAGTGGATCAGCCGCTCAAGAACATCCGCCTCGCCGGTTGCCTGCACATCACCACGGAAACCGCGAACCTCGCCCGCGCCCTTAAAACCGCCGGTGCCGAAGTACGCCTGTGCGCCAGTAATCCCCTGAGCACGCAAGACGATGTCGCCGCGGCGCTGGTACAGCATTTTAAAATTCCGGTATTTGCCATCCGCGGCGAGGACAACGACACGTATTACCGGCATATCAACTCGGTATTGGACAGCCGGCCTCACATCACACTGGACGACGGTGGCGACTTGGTGAGCGAAATTCACAGGAACCGCAGCGATCTACTGCAAGACGTCATCGGCGGCTGCGAAGAAACCACCACCGGTGTGATTCGCCTGCGGGCCATGGCCAACGAAGGTGCTCTGAAGTATCCCATGGTCGCTGTCAACGATGCCATGACCAAGCATCTATTCGATAACCGTTACGGCACCGGGCAAAGCGCGTTGGATGGCGTTATCCGCGCCACCAACATCTTACTCGCGGGCAAGGTGTTTACGGTGGTGGGATACGGTTGGTGCGGTCGCGGTATTGCCATGCGCGCCAAAGGCTTGGGCGCTAACGTAGTGGTTACTGAGGTGGATCCCTTGCGCGCCCTGGAAGCCGCAATGGACGGTTTTCGCGTCATGCCACTTATCGAGGCGGCCACCATATCGGATTTTATAATCACCGCCACCGGCGATAAGAACGTCATCGACAAACCTCACCTCGAAGTCATGAAAAATGGCTGCGTGATGGCAAACTCCGGTCATTTTAATGTTGAGATCAACATCCCGGCTCTGGAAGCAATGACCCGTGAAAAACACCGCCCCCGGCCGCATACCGATGAATACCGTCTAAAGGATGGCCGCACACTATGTTTGTTGGCCGAGGGACGCCTGGTTAATCTCGCGGCCGCCGAGGGCCACCCGTCGTCAGTGATGGACATGAGTTTTTCCGGCCAAGCATTGTGCGTTCGCTATCTTGTTGAGAACGCAAAGTCATTGCAACCCGGCTTATATCCCGTGCCCGAAGCCATTGATCAGGAAATCGCGTCGTTGAAACTAGCCGCCATGGGCATAAGCATCGATACGCTCACAGACGAACAACATCAATACCTTACCTCCTGGCAGGAAGGCACTTAGAAAAGTAAATCAAACAAGCGCGGAAATAAATAGTAGTCAAATACCACAATGGAAGTAATACACTTTGTGCTTGGCGGTTTGTTTTATTTGTTATCCCCCGCCTTTAGACAGAAAAAACGCCAACAATGGAAGAGTCGGGGATCAATGGTTAAAGTTTATGAAGTCGGCATGTGGTTAACCATACCGTTCATTGTTGTATTAATTGTCGTCGCCACCATCGCCACAC
>JASFLF010000354.1:0-4713 GCA_050118235.1 Gammaproteobacteria bacterium
ACGGCGTTGACGAAGGCGATGGTTTCGTAATAATTCTTGAATTTAAAGCTACGCTGGATGGTCTCATTCTCTTGATTGAGCGACCAGTCATGCAATTGCCGCAGCAGTTGTTTTGCCTCTTCCGCAGTCAGTGATGGATCGCCTTTTTGATACACTTTGCAGGTTTTTTCCGCGAGTGTTGTCATGTGATTAATCCTTCACGAATTTATAGAATTCCGAATTTAAGTAGTCGGCCACCGCTTCGAGTTGCTCATCATTGAATCCGGCTTTTACTTGAGCATCACAAAACTTCACTCGATTGACGAGGTCTCCATAGGTATGGATTATACGGTTTGGGCGGGTGTGAATCCGTGTATCGTGACATCCCTGGCAATTTGCGTCATAGAGTTTTTTCCCTTGCTCCACATCACCGGCATTAACGGTGGCCATGCCAAAAACACCAACTGACAACGTGGCAAACAAACTGGCAATGGTTCCGACTTGTTGTAATACTTTCATTGGATCTCCTCATTTTAGATAGGGTCACTGTAGGGTAAATATTCTCAAAATACATTAAAAATATTCAATTCGGCGGCCGATTCTTGGTATGGTGAAAATATGACTACAATTTAAAGAAATAAATCCTGAAAATGGCTAATATGATACTCGATTTCAGAACTTAAGGAACAGTGTCTTTTTAATCGGCCCGAGTATGGATAACCTGAATACTACAGAGAACCAAGAGGATGAAATGCAAAAAAACGAAAATAACTTGATTTGGATTGATTTGGAAATGACCGGTTTGGATACCCAAAATGATTTTATTATCGAAATTGCCACTATTATTACCGATAGTGAATTGAACACGCTCGCCGAAGGCCCTGTGTTGGCAATACATCAACCCGATGAGGTGTTAAATAAGATGGATGAGTGGAATACCAAACAACACGGCAGCTCCGGACTTACAGAACGCGTCAAACAAAGTACCATCACCGAACCACAAGCCGAACAGCAAACGATTGAATTCCTGCAACAATACGTGCCAGCGGGTAAGTCACCCATGTGCGGAAACAGCATCTGTCAGGACCGGCGGTTTTTAGCCCGTTGCATGCCCACGTTGGAAGCGTATTTTCACTATCGTAATTTAGATGTAAGTACCATAAAAGAACTGGCCCGGCGTTGGGCACCGCAAATCAGCAAAGGCTTTGAGAAGAAAGCAAACCACCTGGCACTAGACGATATCAAAGAGTCTATTTCGGAATTGCTTTATTACCGCGAACATATTTTCAAGAACTTAAATACCGCTGACTGAGTAATTGCCGGTATTGATCATCACGCACAATAACTGACCACTTGAGTTGCTTTCTTAAGCTAAATTGGAAAAATTATTAGTTGACAAGTCACTAATGCACAAGGCACACTTACCCGCATGAACATCCAATTTCCAAAACATAACACCGTAGTCATGATCCCAGTGATGCTGTTTGTGCGCTGCGTGATTCTGCGCTGGGTTACGGTTGCGTGTCTTTGGAAAGTGAGGAAATTGTTTCAGTAATATTTAGTTAACAAGCAATCACCATCAAAGGCCGCAGATCGAAAAGACTGCGGCCTTTTTTGTTTTCCGGGGTTTTACTTTTTGGGGTTTTGATCTAACGAAAGAAGGAATAAAAACATGTCTGTGCCAGCGGCATTTTTAGGAGTGATTATCATCTGGTCTACCACGCCTGTTGCAATCCAGTGGAGCAGCGAAGGTTGGGGATTTTTGTCGGGTGTCACCGGGCGTATGATTTTGGGTGCGTTGTTTTGCCTGTTGTTGCTTAAGGTGTTCGGCGACGAATTGCGCTGGCATAAATCCGCGCGCCGCGCGTATTTTACCGCTGCGGTGGGCATTTATGGTGCTATGATTGCGGTGTATTGGGGAGCGCAATACATTCCGTCCGGACTTATTTCGGTGCTGTTTGGGTTGAGCCCTATAATAACCGCGTTTATGGCCACTGTATGGCTGCAGGAAAACAGCTTAAGCATTGCGAAAATATTCGGTGCGATTTTGGGCCTGGCGGGCATTAGCGTAATTTTTCTGGCAGACCCCATTAACAATAATTTCGCGTGGCAAGGCGTAGCGGCCATATTGGTGGCTGTGGTGGTGCAATGCGCCAGTGGCGTATGGATAAAACGTATCAGTTCCGATTTGTCCGGCCTGGCATTAACAACCGGGGCGTTGTTGCTGGCAGTACCGATGTTTATTATTACCTGGCTTTTGTTCGGCGAGCACGTATTTCATCATGTGACTTTGAGGGCGATCGCGTCACTGGTGTATTTGGGCATCATCGGTTCCGTTATAGGGTTTACCTTGTATTTTTATGTGCTCAAACACGTACAAGCCAGTAAAGTAGCTTTGATTACGCTGATGACCCCCGTTAGCGCCTTGTTCATAGGGCAAGGATTCAACGGCGAGCATATCACCACCAATGTATGGTGGGGAACGGCCGTGATACTTGGCGCTTTGGCGATACACCAATGGGGTGATCGCGTGTTTTGTCGAGCGGATTAGCTGTTCAAGTTGTTATAAACCACGAAGACACGAACAAGGAAATGATTTCACTTGCTTCGTGCTCTTCGTGTGCTCGTGGTGAATCAGACAACGGTTCGTTTTCTGCACGGATTCCTTGTCAGGGTTAAGTTACCGTCCAGTTCTCAACCAGCGTATAAATTCAACTTGTTGTTAAGTGGTAGCGACAATGGTTTGGGTTTGTCGATGCCATAACCTTGCGCGAAATCGATTTGCAATGCCTTGATCAATTCCAGGATGTGATCATTCTCAACGAATTCAGCGATGGTTTGTATGCCCATCAACTGGCCGATTTGGTTAATGGACGATACCATGGCGTAATCGATGCGGTTTTGGGCGATTTGCCTAACGAATGCTCCATCAATTTTTAAGTAATCGATGTTGAGTTCGCGCAAATAGGCGAATGAACTCATGCCGCTGCCAAAATCATCCAAAGCGAAACGAAAACCGATCTGCTTTAAAAAAGCGATAAACTTCTTGGCGTCTGAAAGCTTGCTGATCGCCGCCGTTTCGGTGATTTCGAAGCAAATCCATTGGGGATTCAATTCAACTTTACTATGCATTTCTATAATAAAATCGAGGAATTCCGGATCGGATAGTGATTGTCCTGATAAGTTGATCGCGAAAGACCATTGTTGCGCATGGTTGGTGTTGTGTTCGGCAAGGGCGGTAAACGCGGCATTGATTACCCATCGGTCTATGGCGCCCATAAGCTGATAGCGCTCGGCGGCGGGTATAAAATTCTGCGGGCCGACTAAGTTGCCTTGTTCGTCTATCATACGTACTAAAATTTCGAAGTGCTCTTGGCTGCTACTCATGGGCGAAATCGGCTGGATAGTCTGGCAGTAGAGGGTAAAGCGGTCTTCGGCCAGCGCCTGGGTTATGCGCTGTACCCATTGCATTTCGCCACGATGCTGCTGCACGACCACATCGTTGTCGTTGTATACGTGTGTCAGGTTGCGGCCGGCATTTTTTGCCACATAACAGGCGGAATCAGCATTGTTTAATACTTCCGTAGTACTGCTGCTTTGCTCGCTAATCTGGGTAATTCCCATGCTGACACCGATTTCAAAGCTTCTATTGTTCCACAGGAAGCGAAATTCCTTAACTTTGTCATGTATTTCTGCGGCAATATTTTCAGCTTGGTGCAGGGGGCATCCGATCAATAAAACCGCAAATTCGTCACCGCCCAGCCTGGCGAAAGTATCGGTGTTGCGCACATGGGTTTTTAGCAATGCGCAGAACTGTTTCAGCAGTTCGTCACCGGCCAAATGACCGCAGGAATCGTTGACGATTTTAAAATTGTCCATGTCCATATAAATCAATGTGTGTTCTTGATTGTCGACGCGGGCGTTATCCAGTGCTTGTGAAAGACGCACTTCAAATTCGCGGCGATTGATCAGCCCCGTTAGCTCGTCATGGGTGGCCTGGTGGTTTAACATGCGCGCCATGCTGTGCATTTCGGTCACATCGTGCGCTACCAACACACAACCATTGAGTTCACCATTATTGGCGCAAATCGGGGCGACTGTGATATCGACGACATGTTCGTGATTGTTGTGCGAGATAACCAAACTATGTTCTTCCGTGACTACAGGGGTTTGATTTTCCAGGCAACGTTCTATGGGATTGGTCTTGGGGGTCTTGCTATTACTGTCATAGAAGCATACGACTTCATCATAACGTTTACCGATAATAGAGGCAGCTTCAAGTTCCAGAAGCAATTCCGTGGCTGGATTGGCGTATTCAACAATGCCATTTCTGTCGGTAGTCAACACGGCATCACCTATAGAGCGCAAGGTGACTTGGGCTTTTTCTTTTTCTTCGAACAGCGCTATCTCCGCCATTTTTCTATCGGTAATATCTTGGGCGGTTCCGGATAGCGATTTAGTTCGGCCGTCTTTGTCCCGATTGACTTGAGTTTCCTGATGAATATAGCGACGTTTACCGCCGGCCAATGCCAGCTGATGATCCAGGCGAAAGGCGTCGCCGGATGATATGGCGTGCTCCAACGCGGCACGAAAAGCTTGTTGTTCCCTCAATGGCAGCCGTTGAATAAAGGTTTCCATGGCTATAGGTCCATTGGTCTTTTCCATACCAAAGATATTGTAAAGTTCGGTGGAACAAATGAGTTCGTCTTTTTTCGCGTCCCAGTCCCAGTTCCC
>JASFLF010000355.1:0-4697 GCA_050118235.1 Gammaproteobacteria bacterium
TCCAGAAATACGCCTTGGACCAACACGCCATTGTGGCGATTACCGACGCCAAAGGCCTTATCACCTATGTAAACGACAGGTTCTGCGACATCAGTCAATATAACAGCACGGAGTTGATCGGTCAGAACCATCGCTTGATTAATTCCGGCTACCATCCCAGAGAATTTTTCCACGAGCTCTGGAAAACCATACGTAGCGGCAAGACCTGGCAAGGTGACATCTGCAACCGCAAACGCAATGGCGACTTGTATTGGGTAAACACTACTATCGTGCCGCATCTGAACACACAAGGCGTCCCGGATTCATACACTGCCATACGCACGGAAATCACCAAACAAAAACAAACCGAAGCGGCGCTTAAACAAAGCATGTCGCAATTTCGAGCCATATTCGAAGAAGCCGCCATTGGTATGGCCGTGGTAGAGATGGAAAGCGGCATCAAAATCGTTAACAATGCGTTGAAGAAAATGCTCGGCTATGACATGAGCGAGTTCGCCCACAAGCTGCCCAACGATTTCAGTCACGCCGATGATCTCAATAAAGACAGCGATCTTTACCACGAATTACTGGCCGGCCAGCGTCAATCCTACAGCGTGGAAAAACGCTTTTTAAACAAAGATGAAGGGATTCTATGGGCGGCAATGACAGTATCTCTAGTACGTTCCACGCAAGGCGATCCCTTGTTCGCCATTTATATGATGGAAGACATTAGCGATCGCCAGCAACTGCAACTGCAGTTGCAACAATCAAAAAAAATGGAAACCATTGGCTTACTCGCCGGGGGAATCGCCCATGATTTTAACAACATGTTGTTATCCATCATGGGTTATACCGAGTTGGCCAAGGAAAAATTCGCCACCGACGGCAATGGAAAACTGGCCGGCTATTTAGAACAAGTGCTCAAAGCCAGTGAACGGGCCCGAGACCTCATCGCGCAACTGCTGGCTTTCAGCCGCAACAGTGAGCTTGCATTCAAACCGCTGCAACTTAAGCCATTAATCAAAGAGTCTTTAAAAATGTTGCGTTCGGCGCTGCCCTCCAGCATTGCGCTGAAAATCGACATCGAACCCAATCTTCCCGAGGTCATTGCCGACCCCACCAAACTGTTTCAAATGATGATGAACTTGTGCATCAACGCGCGCGATGCCATGAACGGCAGCGGCCACATAAGCCTCGCATTGCACACCGTGCACGTGGATCAGCAAATTTGCCAATCCTGCCACCAAAGCTATTGTGGTCACTATATTGAGCTGGCGGTACGGGACAACGGCCATGGCATTGCCCCGGACATACTCGACAAGATATTCGATCCGTTTTTCACCACCAAAGAAGTGGGCAAAGGCACCGGCATGGGTTTGTCCACCGTGCATGGGCTGGTTCATGAACACGGTGGCCATATTCAAATCGAATCCGACGCAAAGGCCGGAACCGTCGTCAAGCTGATCCTTCCCGTATCCGTGGACAACGATGCCCTGCATACCACAAGTTTGCCGGGGGAAGTCTCTAATCCCGCCACGATATTGGTGGTGGACGGCGATGAATCCATCGCCCAGCTCATTGCCGATGTGCTGCGACAAAATGACTACATTGTGGACATTGCCGCAGACAGCCACGCCGCGTTGAAGCGCTTTGAGCGCTACCCGGAGCAATACGACATGGTGATCACCGAGCACATTCTTCCAGGTTTTTCCGGACGCCGCCTGGCGCAAAAAATACTACAACAAAAACCCTACCTGCCGATTATTTTTTGCAGCGGGATGAATGAACACATCAAAAAGAACGAAATTTTCCAGTTAGGCATACAGGGCTTTTTACAAAAGCCATTTAACATCCAAGACCTGCTGGATCTGGTGGACGAACTACTGTCGCGGAAACCGGCGCGTGCGTTCATCCGACAAGTTGCTAAGCGCGCTTAAAAACCCACGGCCCCCATCTACACTGACCGGCTGCAGTACACTGACAAGCAATCCGAATTTGTCAACCGCACCCCGGCGGAAAAATCTCACCAGATACTGACCTATCGCAAAGACAAAACCAAACTCGCCCTTATATTCTCCTTGAAAGCAGCCAATATACGAACAATCGGTTTTTTCTTAGGAGACACTCTCAATGACCGCAAAACAATTGCTGTTCAGTGCTCAGGCCAGGCAACGCATGGCGCACGGCGCCAGTATACTTGCTCAGGCCGTCACCGCCACCCTAGGCCCCAAAGGTCGCAATGTGGTCATCAACAAATCCTTCGGTCCCCCCGCTATCACCAAAGACGGCGTTTCCGTGGCCAAAGAAATCGAGTTAGCCGATAAATTTGAAAATATGGGCGCGCAAATGGTCAAGGAAGTGGCCGCCCACACCTCGGAGCTGGCCGGTGACGGCACCACGACCGCCACCGTATTAGCCCACGCCATGTACAAGGAAGGTTTAAAAGCCGTGGAAGCCGGCATGAATCCCATGGACTTGAAACGAGGCATCGATAAAGCAACCGAAGCGGTCGTTGAGGCATTGAAAAAAATGTCCATCCCCTGCAAAGACAGCAAGGCGATCGCCCAAGTCGGCACCATATCCGCCAACCTGGACGCGGATATCGGCCAAATCATTGCCGACGCCATGGACAAAGTGGGCAAGGAAGGGGTGATTACCGTGGAAGAAGGATCCGGCCTGCATAACGAGTTGGAAGTGGTCGAAGGTATGCAGTTTGACCGCGGCTACTTATCGCCTTATTTCATCAACAATACCGAACACATGAATGTGGAACTGGAAGAGCCTTATATATTGTTGCACGATAAAAAAATTTCAAACATTCGAGATATGCTGCCACTACTGGAAGCGGTCGCCAAAACCGGCAAGCCGCTGTTGGTCATCGCCGAAGACGTCGAAGGCGAAGCCCTGGCCACCTTGGTGGTAAACACCATACGCGGGATTTTAAAAGTAGCGGCGGTGAAGGCCCCGGGTTTCGGTGACCGACGCAAAGCCATGCTGCAAGACATCGCCATAGTCACCGGCGGCACGGTGGTATCCGAAGAAATGGGCCTGAGTTTGGAAAAAACCAACTTGGATGACCTTGGCTCGGCGAAAAAAATCGTGATCACCAAAGAAGACACTACTGTTATTGGCGGCAATGGCGAGAGTGAGAAAATCAAAGCCCGGGTTGCACAGCTACGCCAGGAAGTGGAACAATCCACATCCGATTACGACAAAGAAAAATTGCAAGAACGAATCGCTAAACTGGCCGGTGGCGTCGCCGTGATCAAAGTGGGCGCCATGACGGAAATGGCCATGAAGGAGAAAAAAGACCGCGTGGAAGATGCCTTGCATGCCACCCGAGCCGCCGTGGAAGAAGGCGTGGTTGCCGGCGGCGGTGTTGCCCTGGTGCGAGCGCTCCAGGCACTGCAACAGCAGGAATTAACCGGCAATGGGCATGAACAAGATATGGGCGTGCGCATGGTATTGCGCGCCATTGAACAACCCCTAAGAGCCATAGTGATCAACGCCGGCAAAGAACCTTCTGTCATTTTAGATAAAGTCAAAGCCAACAGCGGCAACTTCGGCTACAACGCTCAAACTGATGAATTCGGCGACATGATGCAAATGGGCGTGCTGGATCCCACCAAAGTGGTCAGGGTAGCGTTGCAAAACGCCTCCTCCATCGCCGGTCTGATGATCACCACCGAAGCCATGATTGCGGAGATGCCCGCCGAGCAAAAAACCGGCGGCGCACATAATATGGAATAGCGAATCCCTGGGACCGTAACTATGTATCACTAAAACCAAAAGAGAGACCTGCCATGAGCGAGTACTTACACAGCGAAAGACACAATCGTTTATTAAAAGAATTGGACCACGATCCTTACCATTCCAAACGGAAAATCAAAGAACCCACGAGATGCCGCGATTGTGGTGCCGTATTTCACAAGGGGCGCTGGACATGGGAGCAAGCCCCCGCCGACGCCCATGAAGAACTCTGCCCGGCATGCCATCGTATCCACGACAAAATCCCAGCAGGCTATTTGACCTTAAGCGGGGAATTTTTCGCCGAACACAAAGACGAAATCCTCCACTTGATTCGCAATGTGGAGGCAAAGGAACGCGCCGAGCATCCCTTGAAACGCATTATGGACGTGGAAGAACAAGACGGTGCAACAGTGGTTTCCTTCAGCGACGCGCACCTTACCCATGGCGCCGCCGAAGCCGTTTACCACGCTTACAAAGGTGAACTGGATGCAAAATATGGCGATGAAGACGTATTAGTACGCGCCACTTGGTCTCGCTAGGTCATGGAGACACTACTGTGTAAGCAGTGACAATGCGCGAGGAAGACGCCACCCTGCACTGGCTGCTGGGTGGCGATCCCGCCATTCGTTGGTATCGTCGTACATGTGACTCCTTAATTATCTGTTTGTTATCAAGGATTGATTTTCGTATTAAATAATTTGCGCGTCTTTTTGCGTCAGATCGAGTTTTTGTCTGTACATTTCACGGCCGCAATTATCTTCGCTGAGATACGCATAAATTTATTTTGACTTAAACATCTTAATCACAGGAAATACGAACTGGTCTCAATGTACGAAGGAACGGCCATCCAGGATCTAACGTCAGGTGATATATTTCGGCATGCTTTCCCGTACTTTCTTTATATAGCTACGGGTCTCTTCGTGGGGCAAATACTTGCGTAGATGTTGGTACACTTGCTCCGGTTTCAT
>JASFLF010000356.1:0-4692 GCA_050118235.1 Gammaproteobacteria bacterium
CTAAACTTAAGTGATCCAACACCCAGTTTATACGTTCTTGTTTATGCGAGCCGGACAGTCCGTAGAGTCCTGCTTGCAGTTTCAGGTTTTCAAGCACTTGCAAGTCACTGTATAAGGTAAATCGTTGTGTTACATATCCGATGCGGCCGCGGGCGCGCCGCGGGTGGTGGACCATGTCAACACCGGCAACGGTGATTCGGCCGTCAGTGGGTGGCAGTGTGCCGCATAACAAGCGAATAGTGGTGGTTTTGCCGGCGCCGTTGGCGCCTAACAAACCAAATACTTCGCCGCGGATTAAGTTCACATCTACGTGATCCACGGCAGTGAAATGTCCAAAACGGCGCACCAGTCCCTGTGCCTGGATAATAGTACTATTGTTATTTTTATGGGAAGACTCTGGTTTATCAGAATCTGGTTTACGAGAAAAGTCAGACGCCGGCATGGTCATCGTCCTGCTCAGCCTTGGCAAGGTCGTACAGAGTGGCATCGTGTAGCGAAGGTTGCTGTGTTTTGGCAGTAAAATCGCCGGATAGGCTCCGCAATGCCTGTTGAAAATCTTGCATGGATTGGGTGGCATCCAGCCATACATTCAGGCGCAGTCCTATGGGAAAGGCGAATTTCACACCGGGCAAGGTTTTGATCTGGTGACGGTAGCGGCGTACGTTCTCACCAAACACCGCAATGAAGCGGATATTGTCTTTACGTATCAATTGCAGCGGAGGGCCTTGCCTGGTAAGTGTTCCCGCTTCGAGCATACCGACACGATCGCATCGTTCCGCTTCATCCATGTTGGCAGTGGCATACAAGATGGCAACGCCCTCGGCTTTTACGCCGTCGATCAAGCGCCAGAATGCGCGTCGTGATAACGGGTCGACGCCGGTAGTGGGTTCGTCCAAAAACATCACTTTCGGTTCATGCACCAAAGCGCACGCCAAGGCCAGTTTTTGCATCATGCCCCCGGATAAATTACCGCCACGGCGTTGTTCAAAGCCCGCCAAGCCAGTGCGTTGCAGTAAATCCGCTATGCGTTGTTGCGCTTTAGTTGCCGCCAGTCCGTGTAAATCCGCAAAAAATTCCAGGTTTTCCTGCACTGACAAATCCGGATACAAGCCAAATCCTTGGGGCATATAAGCTATATCATCGCGTAACAAGGGATCGTCGGCTTTCTTTCCCAATATTGTTATAGAGCCTGTAGTGGGCAGCGACTGGCCGACCGCCAAGTGCAATAAGGTACTTTTGCCGGCGCCATCGGCACCCACTAAACCGAAGATTTCGCCGGCATAAACGCTAAGATCAATATCGCTAAGTACCAACTGCTCTTTATACGCAAAGCGCAGCTGGTTGCATTTAATAACAATATCAGTCATGGGTATTGACGGGTTGTAAGCTGATATCGGCGGGCATGCCGATTTTAAGCATGCCTTGCGGGTTTTTCACTTCCACTTTGACGCGATAGACTAAGTCCACCCGCAACTCCCTGGTTTCCACGGTTTTGGGGGTAAATTCCGCCACCGGCGAGATGAATGTTAATGTACCCTCGAATACTTTATCGGGAAAACCGTCGATGGTGACTTGCGCTTTTTGACCTACGCGCACTCGGCCGAGGTCAGGTCCGCTTAAATACGCGCGCACCCAGGGTTTGGACAATTCCGCCACCCGCACCACTGGTTGGCCGGCGCCAACCACTTCACCGGCTTCGCTGAGCCGGACTGTGACCAGTCCTGAAACCGGGCTGGGTAATTGCGTATAGTTCAGCTGTTGTTTGGCCAACTCGCTGGCTTCATTTCGCGCATTGAACTCGGCTTGGGCTCTCTGTATATCTTCTTTACGAGCGCCTTCGCGCAACAAATTTAAATGTTGTTTGGCTTGTTCCACGCCAGCCACTGCGACTTCGTATTGCAATTGCGCTTGCTCCAATTGCTCCTCGGATGCCAGCTTTTTAGGTATTAATGAACTGAATCGTTTTACTTCCGCTTGCGCATAATTTAGCTGCGATTGCGCTTTTTGCAAGTCTGCCTCAGCCACCCGTATCTCCTGGGCGCGTGGACCGGCAACCAATGCGTCCAGATTCGCTTTAGCCGCATCCGCCGTTGCCGCTGCTTGCTGTACGGCCAGTTGGAAATCGCGTGTGTCCAACTGTGCCGCGGTCGCGCCTTGTTCCAGCCATTGGCCTTCGTCGGTATTGAGTGTGGCGATACGCCCGTTTACTTGAAAACTCAGATCAATTTCCCTTGCCTCGACTGTCCCGGATAAAACAATCGGGCCATTGGCTGAGCTATTAGTACTGTTGCAAGCGATTAGCGATAAGCAGGCGCAAACAGCAATGAGGCATGCGATGCTTGTAGAGAATATACGGCTATTGGAATGGTAGAGTTTCGACACCAGCGCTAGACTCCTGTTAACGTGTAGTGGATTAGGTGTGATGGAGTTGCTCTGTGGGCCATTATTGCACAACGGTTTTTTCACAAACATCTTTGCGGATGATTTATATCAGATTTGGGGCAAAAAATATCATGTCAAATGGCTTATTTTTTCCTCAAGATAATCAATAGTTGGAAATCGTCGACGCAATCACGCCACAACAATCCAAATTCAACCCTAGCTATATATGAAAGCTTCTAAAGAAATCGGTGCTTGCGTCGATAACGCGTCTACAAGATAATGATCCTCAAAAAATTCAGAGGCCACGATATTGGGGAAGTCAAGAGTAGTAAAATATGGTCAATTGCGCAGCATGGCCATTGCTTGTTTGGGATGGTTCACGTTTCCACAAGTGTATGCCATTGATAGTGAGCAAGTTGAAATAACCGGTTTGATGGCCGGAGTAGGGCAGCATCAGAGTCTCTCGGGCAGTGATGCGGGTGATAATTCGAGCAATGGCGCATTCGTATTCCAACCGGAAATCAGTATTACGCCCAGCGAAGTGGACGAATTCGCGATCAAATTCGGTTTCGCCGCCGGCAATGGTCTCAACGGTTATTCACCGTTTGCAGTGGCGCCGTGGGCGGCGGATATGGAAGACGACCTCAAAGACATCAATGGCCGTAACCGGGATTATTTATTGACCGCATGGTATAAACACGATTTTGTGTTCAGCGAGTCAAACACATTGGCAGTCTATTTTGGCCTCATCGACGGCACCGATTTTTTGGACGAAAACGTCTATTCCAATGACGAGTTCACGCAGTTTATGAATCAGGCATTGGTCAACGGCCCTAACTTCTTTGCTCCTTCTTACGATTCGGGTATCGCTCTGGCATGGCGTAGAAACGCGTTTAAAGTGCATGCGGTGGCCATGGCCGTTGGGGTAAATGAAGTGGGCAATGCATATAATTATTACGGCGCGGAGTTGGAGTATCATATCAGTACGGGAATGGGTGAGGGGAATTACCGTGCCTCATTGGTCAATACCGGCGCTGATTTTGAAGATCCCGCCGGTATAGGGGGCAAGCGGCGCAACGGGATCATGTTGTCCTTTGATCAAGAACTGGGACAGGCGCTCGGTGCCTTTATTCGCTTTGGCTGGCAGAATGATAAAGCGGCCATTGAATATGAAAACATAGCTTCCGGTGGGTTGGACATAAAAGGCCATCTCTGGAATCGTCCACAAGATAACATCGGTATCGGCTTTGCCCATGTCAATGGCGGCAATCTGGATATTGAGCACACCTTGGTAGCCGAACTATATTATCGTTTCGTGGCGAGCGACACAGTGGCATTGACGTTGGATATCCAGCATCTCAGTGAGAATTATCATAATCCCAATGTGTCCACGGTCGATGGTTTTATACCCGGACTGCGTTTGGTGGCCGGGTTTTGACAACGTTGCCCTACCACTGTGTTTTGCGACTCACGCTTATTGCCAAATCAATAGATTTATTCATAGAAGCATTGTCGTTCATAGAAGAATTGTAGTTCCGCCCTATTTTTACAATATCAATTGATCGACCCTTGTTATATCTGAACTGGTTATAAGTCCAACCGGTAGCAGGTATGGTGAGTAAAAAATATAACATTTTAAAGCAAATACAGTAAAATCGTTTGCTGTTTGAAAATATACACGGCGAGTAGAGCGGGTCCTTTTAATACTTTCGTTGCCGGGCTATTGGTCTTGCATAAGGTAACAACAATGATTTCAAAACGTATAATTGATTTAGCTGTATGGAGTATTTTTGTTTTGTTGACGGCCTGCGGTGGGGGAGGCGGCGACGGAGGTGGCACCAAACCACAACCACCTGAGCCACCAAAAAAAGGGGATAATTTTGTCACCTTTGAAACCGGCCAGGTGAGACCTTTGGCTATGTCACCCGATGGCACAAGACTCTTCGCCACTAATACACCCAACAGCACCTTAGAGATCTACGCCATCAGCGATACCGGACTGACGCATGAATTTACCGTGCCGGTGGGCATGGAACCCACAGCGGTTGCTGCGTTAAACGATAGAGAGGTGTGGGTGGTTAATCATTTGTCGGATAGCGTCAGTATCGTTGATGTCACTGCCAACCCGCCTCAACTGGTACGCACGTTGTTGGTCGGTGATGAACCAAGAGATATTGTTTTCGCGGGTAACAATAAGCAGTTTGCGTTTATAACCACCGCCCACCGGGGGCAGAACGGGCCGGATGATACTCCTGTTGATGCGCAACTCACCACAGCCGGAGTGGGGCGTGCGGATGTATGGGTATTCAA
>JASFLF010000357.1:0-4684 GCA_050118235.1 Gammaproteobacteria bacterium
GGAAAAGGGACTTTTCGGAAATGGCGTGAACTATCTTAAAAACAGTAAATTCCAACACCTGGCTCTCGCCAATCCAAAGACGGCGCCCTATGGGCTCGCCGCCCGGCAAGTCTTGGAGCATCTGGGTTTATGGCCCCAACTCCAATCCAAACTGGTGCGTGGTGAGTCCATTGCCCAGACCTTTCAGTTCGTCGCCACGGGAAATGCGGAAACCGGCTTCGTAGCTTTTTCACAAGTCAAGGCCTGGCAGGGAGATACAGGATCTTCCTGGATTGTTCCAACAACGTACTACGACCCCATCGATCAGGCGGCGGTGCTTCTGAAAAAGGGTACATCCAATCCTGCCGCACAAGCCTTTGTCCACTTTCTCAAGAGCGATGCCGCCAGAAAAGTGATCGAGAGCTATGGCTATGGGGTGGAATAACATACGCTAAGCAATGAGCGAATTTCCTACTTTGGTTTGGAGTCAACGATGGATTTAGACTGGCAACCCGTCTGGCTGACGCTGAAACTGGCCGGATTAACGACTTTGACACTATTGGTAATCGGTACACCTATAGCCTGGTGGTTGTCGCGCACTACCGCCTGGTACAAACAGCCGGTCGCGGCAGTGGTTGCCCTGCCGTTGGTTTTACCTCCAACGGTATTGGGCTTTTATTTGTTGCTGATGCTCGGTCCAAAAGGTCCAGTGGGTCAGTTTACCCAGGCTGTGGGGCTGGGTACCTTACCATTCACGTTCGCGGGGCTGGTGGTAGCCTCGGTGATATATTCCATGCCTTTCGTGGTGCAGCCCCTGCAGAACACGTTTGAGTCCCTTGGCAACCGCCACATTGAGGTGGCCGCCACACTGCGAGCCTCCCCTTGGGACCGGTTCATGACAGTGATCCTACCGCTGGCACGGCCCGGTTTTCTCACCGCGGCGGTGCTGTGTTTCGCCCACACCATCGGAGAATTCGGCGTCGTGTTGATGATTGGTGGCAACATTCCCGGCGAGACTAAAGTGTTGTCGGTGGCAATTTACGATCACGTGGAAACCTTGGAGTACGGCCAGGCGCATCTGCTTTCCGGGGGCATGCTGTTATTCTCCTTCTTAGTGTTAGTGATTTTGTATTTGGTCAACGGTCGGCTCAATCGGGGGCATCAACTATGAGCGGCATAGAGGTCAAACTGCAGAACCGTCTGGGGGATTTTAATCTGGAGGTAGCGTTCGAGGCACCCGCGAAAGGCATCACCGCCTTGTTCGGCCGTTCCGGCTCGGGTAAAACCAGTGTGTTGCGCGCCGTAGCCGGTCTGTATAAAGCCGCTGGAGGGGTAATCAGGATCAACGGTGACGTGTGGCAGGACGTCACTAAGTTTTTGCCCACCCATCAGCGTCCGCTGGGTTATGTGTTTCAGGAGGCCAGCTTGTTTCCCCACCTCTCGGTGCGACGCAATTTGGAGTACGGCTGGCGGCGTATTCCCGAAAATGACCGGCAGATTAAATTCGACGATGTAGTGGAACTGCTAGGTATCACTGCGCTGCTGCAACGTGCCACGGCGCGGCTGTCGGGCGGTGAACGCCAGCGGGTGGCCATCGCCCGCGCCTTGCTGACCAGCCCCAAATTATTGCTCATGGATGAACCGCTGTCGGCCCTGGACCATGGTGCCAAACAGGCCATATTGCCCTATCTGGAGAGCCTGCACGACGAGTTCGCCATCCCTTCGCTGTACGTTTCGCACGATCCCAACGAAGTGGCCCACCTGGCGGACCACATGGTATTGCTGGACCAAGGCAAAGTGATCGCCCAAGGTAATGCCGCCAACCTGCTGACCCGGGTTGATTTGCCCCCGTCGGGTTATGACGATGCTTCCGCCTTGTTGGAGGGTTTCGTCTCATCCCACGACCACACCTATCATCTGACCTGGATCTCTATGGATTGCGGACGTGTGGCCGTTGCCCGCGAGAATCTGCCGGTAGGGCGACACGCCAGGGTAGAAGTCCAGGCACGGGATGTGAGCTTGTCACTCAGCGCCCATTCCGATACCAGCATTATCAATATTCTGCCGGCAAAAGTGATCGACACCCGCGACATCAACCAAACCCAGACTATTGTGCGCCTGGAACTGCTGGACGGCCAGACCTTACTGTCGCGCATCACACGGCGTTCGGCTATGGGCATGGGGATTCAGGAAGGCATGCACCTCTTTGCGCAGGTCAAAAGTGTGGCACTGCTTTCTCAGTAAGATTTATTTTGTAGTTGGACTGTTTCTCCAAGATCAGTATCTGCCGCAACGTAAACATAAGCTATGTGAATAGATGGGAGGGCTGCGGTCAGAATAATGCAAATATTCAATGAGTTATATGACAACTATGTTTTGGTTAAGCGGTTCTTTTGCGCTATATCCTTCCTTTTTCGGTGTTTGTAAAGCAACCTTCACCGATTTTTAGTAGAATCTTGCACCTTGGATTGTTTGGTGCGTATTACACCAGTAATGATGCCTAATATCAGGAGATGAGTTTTGTTAAAAATCGTTAATGTAGTGGGTGCTCGTCCCAATTTCATGAAAATGGCGCCGATTGTGGATGCTATGAAGGTGTATCCTCGGGAGATACAGCAGACTTTGGTGCATACCGGTCAGCACTACGACGAGAAGATGAGTAAGTCGTTTTTTGTGGATTTAGGTATTCCCGAACCGGATTTGAACCTCGAGGTGGGTGCAGGCTCACATGCGCAGCAAACCGCCGGGGTGATGGTGGCGTTTGAGAAAGTGTGCTTGGACATTAAACCTGATTTGGTGATTGTGGTGGGGGATGTGAACTCCACCATGGCGTGCACAATTACAGCGAAAAAGCTGGGTGTTAAGGTCGCGCATGTGGAAGCCGGATTGCGTTCCAGGGACATGGCGATGCCTGAGGAAATCAATCGATTGTGCACCGATGTGATTAGTGATTATTTGTTTACTACCGATGAACGCGCCAACGCTAATTTAAAATCCGAAGGCGTGGATGAGAACAAAATTCATTTTGTGGGCAATGTGATGATCGATACGTTGCTCAAGCATAAAGAAAAAGCCGCTGCGCTGCCTTTTGCTCACTGGGGATTGAACAAAGGGGACTATGCAACCGTGACGCTGCACCGGCCATCCAATGTGGATGATAAACAGACCTTGCAAGGAATTTTGGAGGCGTTGCATGAAATCGCGCAGCACATCAAAGTGGTATTCCCCATGCATCCTAGAACACGGAAAATGGTGAACCAATTTAATCTGAGCCATTTGTTGACCGATGATTTGTCCAAGCCGGATATTTATACTGTGGAACCGTTGGGTTATTTGGAATTTTTGCGACTGAACATGGATGCAAAAATGGTCTTGACCGATAGCGGAGGCTTGCAAGAAGAGACGACGGTGTTGGGCATACCATGTATCACTTTGCGCCATAACACCGAGCGGCCCATTACTTGTGACGTAGGGACCAATGTGATTGTCGGCAATGATAAGCGGAAAATATTGGCAGCCGCCAAGAGTGTGTTGGACGGCACTGCCAAACGAGGCGGTGTACCGGACAGGTGGGATGGCAAGGCGGCGGAGCGAATTGTGGAGATTTTGATTGGCTTGGAGAAGAAGATTAAAACGCCGTTGTAAATGTCTTTCAATCGAAGCGGCCTCGTGTCACTCATGAATAATGAGCATGGTTTAAAAAAAAATTAAAAATTTTGCTGTGACAAGGTCTAGTACATAAATTATCAATTAACAGAGTATTTAAATGACTGACGATCCAAAATCAACCAATGTAATTTGGCATCACGCCACAGTAACTCGTGAGCGCCGGCATAAAATGAATAATCATAGGAGTGCTATCTTGTGGTTTACCGGTTTGTCCGGGGCGGGTAAATCCACCTTGGCGCATGCCGTGGAAGAAGCGTTGCATCAACGAGGGTGTAGAACGTACGTATTGGATGGGGACAATGTGCGCCATGGTTTGTGTGGTGATTTATCCTTTTCGGTGGAGGACCGCACCGAGAATATCCGGCGGATCTCGGAAGTGGCCAAGTTGATGCTGGAGGCGGGCGTGATTACGCTGACAGCGTTTATTTCCCCGTTTCGGGAAGAGCGGGAAAAAGCACGCACCATTGCCCCTCATGGCGATTTTATTGAAATCTATTGCCGCGCTCCTATTGACGTCTGCGAGCAACGGGATGTGAAAGGGTTTTATCAAAAAGCCCGCCGAGGAGAGATTAAAGAATTCACCGGAATATCGTCACCCTATGAAGAACCGCTTAATCCGGAGCTTGTGGTGGACACGGGCACTCAGCCTTTGGAAGATTGCGTTGAGCGGGTAATGGATATGTTGGAAGAGCGCGGTATTTTTACCCTGGTGGATTGAGTTCTATATCGAAATATCAGACGTAGGGTGGGAAAACCCACCCTACCTTTGAGCCAACAGCGTAAGTACATTTGAAACAACATTCTCGCCTTCGTTACAATCCGCTTAACGCCTGCGCAACAATAAATAAACCGGGAATAACAACAACATCCACAAATCAAAGGCGCCACCGCTCAATCCGGGGCGTGATGTCGTAAACATGGGTTGCTGTGTGTCCACTCGGCGGTTTTGGGCCGGTTGTTGCGCTCCTTGTTGTGCACGGCGTTGTTGCGCGGTTTGTTCGGTTTTAACGCGGGCGGCATTGTTTCGGTCAATACT
>JASFLF010000358.1:0-4678 GCA_050118235.1 Gammaproteobacteria bacterium
CCGCCGCTGATTTCCAGGATGACATTGCCGCTATACTCGCCAAGCGTAACGCTAAATGCGCCATCAGCCGCGGTTGTTGCAGGCGTTCCCAATTGGGCGCCTTTGCCGCCATCGGCTTGGAGTGAAAATACGGTAACCGTGCCGCCGTGAATCGGTCCTTTGGATGCTACGCCGGAAACGGTGGTTGTTCCAGGGGCGTCACTGCTACCATCATTTCCGCAAGCGGTGAGAGACAGAAGTATGATTGCCAGGATGTAAGGTCCGGGGCGCGCAATGGTTGACTTGATGTACCTCATAATCATGATATCCCCATTATTTTGTGGTGTGCCGCTGGCAGGTTTATTAGGAAGTCGGCTATTGTAATCGTAAACGCCGGCTTGGGGAAAGCGGAGTGCCCGTTGATAAAAGGCTTTTCCGGACTATTTGTCTGCAAGTTATTCGAAAAACTAAAAAGAAGTTGGTTTAATATCGGAAATCATGAATATGGTGGGTGTAAGAAGTCGCACAGAATCCTCTAAATCCGCCGTGACTGTCGAGGGTCGGTATTTACTTCTATAATTAGTAGATTCATTGAGGAGGGGGGAATTCATGAAAAAATTATTTTTGTCATTTCTTTTTGCTGGTCTTTGCTTTACGGTTTCTTTTTGCTGCGCATTGGAACTTCCGGCGCCTGATAAATTCACTATAAAGCCGATTGATGCCCAAAAAATACTTTACGTTCATCATACAGATGATGGCGGCTATATTTCGAGCAGTGTAGTTAAGCTGGTTCAATATTATCTGTACCACGCGGATGAAAACTATGAAGTGATTTTTCCGCAAATGAGTATCCAAAGCGATGATATACAAGGCAGCTACGTGGCAATAGGTTATAAGGGGAATCCACGGGAAACCGATATTGTGAAACTCGGGCGGTTGGATGGTGGTTTAGTGGCGTCTTATATTTACAAAGGAAGTTATACGCAGCTTGGTCCAGCCATCCGCAACGTTTTTCGCAAAGTGGTGGATACCGGTAAATACATACCCGCGGGCAACGGGGAAATTCGATTGCTGTATTGGAATAGTATCGACGATAATCGGCCGGAGGATTTGATTACCGAGATTCAGGTTAAAGTTAAAAAACTATGACGCGGTGATGGATTGCCGCTCATGCGCACGAACTTGACACAATATTGGTAGCAAACAATTGGAGGGAGTCTGATCGAATAGCGGGATTAAAAATGGAAAATTGGGTGTCGTGATTCCGTGGCTCGTCAAGCTATGGATTCGGTGAGAAAAACCATCACGGGAGGTGTTAGCTCCAGTGATGGTTATACGTGTTTGTAGATGTAGTTAACTTTTGTCTTTTACCAAGTCGTCCATATCTTCCACCAGGTTCTTCGCTTTGGATTTGTTGAGGGTGAATACCCAGGGCGATAGCTGCTCGTTGAGTTGGGTGACTTCTTGTTGTA
This sequence comes from Gammaproteobacteria bacterium, assembly GCA_050118235.1. Classification (GTDB taxonomy): domain Bacteria; phylum Pseudomonadota; class Gammaproteobacteria; order SZUA-152; family SZUA-152; genus JAJDNG01. Next base: position 1,452 of record JASFLF010000358.1, read on the forward strand.
CCGATGCGGCATCTTTAATAGGAGCGGGTTTAGGTGCGTGTGGCTCAGGTGGGGCGGCCGCTTCTTTAGGCTCCTTATTTTCTTTGCTAGCCCCTTCCGTATCCGTGGCTTCTTTGGTCGCTTCGGCCGGTCTTAGCGAAGGGTCAAAGTGGGCCGTAAAATGGGTCAGGTAGTTGCCGGCTTGTTTGACGGTCTTTGCGGTGATCACCAAGCCATCAAAGGTCTGCAGTTCCGTGGTAATGGTTTTGTCTTCCGGGAATTGGAAACCTTCGGCTTTTTGCACGTCGACCATGCGCAGGGTTTCCAAAGCCCGGGCGACTTGGGTCAACGCGGTTTGTGTGCGGGTTTCTTTGTTTTTGGGAAGGTTGGCGATTACGAAGTCGCCGGCGCCGGGTTTTTCTTTTTCAATGATGACTTTTTTGCCGTCTTCGTGGGTGATTTCCACTTTTTTCACCCGGGAGGAGGCTATGTTCATAATCTCCTCGGTGACCCAGTCGCTGGGATCATCGTTGACGACCAATCCGCCTTTGACCAACCACGCTTGATCGTCTTTGTTTTTGCGTACGTAGGTTTTATCCTGGCCCACGGTCGCGAAACTGCCGGTTTCCATGCGACCTACGATGACGCCGGCCAATTCGTTGTCGGCGTTGTCTTTAATGCTGACGAGTACGGATTTGGCGTCTTCTTGGGTGGGATCTTCGACGTTGAGTTTGCCGTAGTTTTCCGGGATTTTGGTTTTTGCCTCTATGGTGGTAAAGGCGGCGACTTTCATCACCACTTCTTTTACTTTGGAAAAGTCGGCGGGATAGTTGTCTTTTTCAACGATTTGCCAGCTGCCGTCAGTGCGTTGCAAGGTGACATGGTCTTCACCTTTAACGATTTCGATTTTGGCTACGTCGTTGACTTTGGCTTCCAGGCCGGGGAATAAAACTTCCCCGGCTTGTTTGTTGACGACTGCGCTTTGTTGTTGCTTCACAGCAATCACCGCGGCAATCACTACCACCACGGTCACCGCCAGAAAAATACTAATGTGCTTTTTATTCATTAGAATCGTCTCCTAACTCCGTTCACTGGCTGATCTGTTGTTTTTCCATGCGTTTGTGGCGGTAGGCCGCCAAACCGATGGCAAACAGAATAATCAGAATAGGTATCAGCCCGATATTGAGGAATTTTAATTTTGTTCCCAGCGATTCGATATTCTTTTGCAGCTCATGTTGCACGCTGCGCAGTTCCTTGCGGGTTTTCACCCGTTGATCGCGGAATTTTTGAATCTCATCGGCTTGTTCCGGGCTTAGTATCATGGATTGATCCGACGCTTTTTGGCGCTGCAGCTCTGAGATCTTCTGCTCGGTTTCGCGCAGTTTTTGCTGCAATTGCTGTTCTTTGTCGCGGAAACTCTTTTCGGCGTCGCGTTGAATTTCTTTGACTTTCAAGAACGGCCGGGAGAAGTTGCCGCGGCTGCGCAAGCTGATGAGGTCATTGCTGCCACTCAGGTTCTCGATGGAGTTGATGACAAACGCGCCGTTGTTGGCTCTGGGGATGGCAATGCGCTGACCGAAGAAATTTTGCACGTTGACCCAGAAGCGATCTTCCAGCATATCCGTGTCCGCCACCACGATGACGTTGATATCTTCTTTGGATTCCTTCAGCCAGTCACCTTTCTCGCCCTCGGGAGGGCCGTCCGGAAACGCTGTTTTTACAGGCCCGGTAACCCGGGCGGCCAGAGTGAGTTTTTTGCCGCCGGGGCGATAACTATTGAGTAAGCCCACGGGGTCGAGACGAAATTGCACTCGCGCCACGGGGATGCTCATGGATTTTTCGCCGGTTTCAAACAACGGGGTGAATTGAGTTTTGGCGCCGTCTTTGGCTTTTAAGTATCCGGGAGTCGCCATGGTGATTTGGTCTAAATCGCCTGTGACGAAATCGTTTTGCGCGATGTTGTTTTCCCGAAGCTGCAGCCACAATACATAGTCTATGGCTTGCGGACGGCCGCCTTGTGACATGCTTACCCGCGACGCTGTTTCGATGTCACCCGCCAGTTGGCCTTTGGCCAGCTCTATGCCCCACTGATCAAACAATTTGGGTAAGTCGGAACTTTTCTCCGTGGCCGCCATGGGATTTTGCGGATTAGGAGTGGTCTGTTCAGATTCCGAGTGGGGATCGACAAACACTAGTACTCGGCCGCCGCCTAATACGAACTGATCGATGGCGAATAAGGTTTTATCGCTCAAGCCTTTGGGATGCACCAACATCAAAACGTCAACTTCGGCAGGCACTTTCGCCAACTCTTTGTTAAGTGTTCTGACATCGAACATTTGTTTCATCTGTGACATCACCATCCATTCCGGCTCACCTTGCATGCCCAACATGGGATTGGCGGGGCCGCTGCCTTCTAGAGGCAAGGTGCTGAGTACGCCAACCACTTGTTTTTTGCTGTTGCTTAGTTTGTACACTAAACGGGTGATGTCGTATTCAAGTGAAGCTTCTTTTTCCATCTGGAAAAAGGGGATCACTTCTTTGTCGTCGGTGGAGTTGGTGCCTACCAGGCCGAAATAAGCCGTGCTGCCGACATTGTCTATGGGTACGCCTTGCAGGCCGTGTTCAACCGCCTGGTCTTCGGTCTCTGAAAACGGCTCCGGATCCAGTACGATTAGGTTCACTTTGCCATTGGATTCCGATACGTATTCTTCCAGCAACTCACGCACTTGCCGGCCATAGTTCATTAAGGCCGGGACGCTGCTGGCGAGTTTCTCGGAAAAATAAAACCGTAGCGTGACCGGTTCCTGCAATCCGTCAATGATGTTTTCCGTGCCTTGCGACAAGGTGTAAAGGTTATCTTCGGTTAGATCCAGGCGCGCGGATTTGAATGTCACATTAATCAAAATGTTGATTGTGATTAACAGTACAATCGCCAGAAGAATTCCGCCGAAGGAGATGAGTTTTATATTTTTCATGTTGAGCTCCCTCTAGTCTGCTTTTTTCATTTCGATGATAACAACATTGACGTACAGCCAAAAAGCAATGAACGAGGCGAAATAAAAGATGTCCCGTAAATCGAAAATGCCTTTTTCAATGTTGTTAAAATGGGTTAGAAAGCTCAACGATGCGATGGCGTTGACCAGCGCTTGCGGCGCCCAGCCCGTGAAGAAATTAATGACCACCGGAAAACCCGCCAAGATGAAAATAAAGCACGCCACTACCGCGATGACGAAGGCGATGACCTGGTT
>JASFLF010000359.1:0-4677 GCA_050118235.1 Gammaproteobacteria bacterium
CGCTGGCAGTTACAGGCGCTTAAGCCCATATCCATCAACAAATTGTCCGAAGACAGTCGCAACACCTTTAATGTGGCGCTGAACGCGTATTTGAAACGACGCTGGCGACTGCCAAAACAAAAATCCACTACACGTTACGATTTGGCCATTCTACACAATCCCGAGGATCCCCAATCGCCTTCCAACAAGCGTGCCCTGGAAAAATTTATTAAAGCCGGCAAAAAACACAAAGTGGAAGTGGAACTGATCAACCGTAACGATTATTCCCGCCTGGCGGAGTACGATGCGTTGTTTATCCGTGACACCACCCGCATCAATCATTATACCTACCGCTTTTCCAAGAAAGCCGATTCCGAAGGCATGGTGGTCATCGACGATCCCCAGTCGATTTTGCGGTGCACCAATAAAGTCTATCTAGCGGAATTGTTACGCGGTAACCGCATCTCCACTCCGCGCACGGCCATACTAGGCAAACAGGACCTGGAGGCGGCCAAACATCAGTTGGGATTTCCCATGGTGTTAAAAGTCCCGGAAGGCGCGTTTTCCCAAGGCGTTTACAAGGCGGAAAATGAAGACGAATTTTTCACCATCACCAACCGTTTATTCAAAACGTCCGAATTGATATTGGCGCAGGAGTTTTTGTATACCCCGTACGACTGGCGCGTCGGCGTATTAAACGGAGAACCTTTGTTCGCCTCGCAATATTTTATGAGCAAACAACATTGGCAAATCCTTAAATACGATGAAAGCGGCAAATACGAAGAAGGTGGATTTAAAACCTGGAATGTCGCCGAGGCGCCACAGCATGTAGTGGATATCGCCGTGAAAGCAGCCAATCTCATCGGCAACGGCTTGTACGGCGTGGATTTAAAAGCCGACGATAACGGTGTATACGTCATAGAAGTCAACGACAATCCCAATCTGGATGCCGGAGTGGAAGACGCCGTGCTCAAAGATCAACTTTATGACCGGGTCATTGGCGAGTTTGTCCGTCGCCTGGATGCCATCAAGGCACGATAACATATTTCAGAAGCTGCAACTTAGGATGTCGTCCCTGTTTCCCCCAAGTGGCGCGTGGTAACGAGATAACTCTTCGTGTCCTTCGTGGGTATTACCACGATACGTAAAACACATCCTGCAAAGGTTTAATCAATGGCTCGCCGCACTGGAAGCCATAAATCGGTTGGGCGCCGTATTGTATATCTCATACAACTGTTTTTCCTCAACCTGAATACGCTGAGTTAACACCTCGCCGATTTGTTGAACCTGCCTTTTAAACATATGTAAACTGGTATCGTCAATGCCGTTGTCCCGCCAGTAATAGGCAAATTGCCGCACGCTCTTGCCGATATCATTCATCTCTCGACGAAAACGCATAATTACATCGTGGTTCTCCTGATCGGAGCGGAACGAATAGTCCAGAAATACATATAATTTTGTGTATTCCGTTAGAGCATGAGCATTAAACAAAGCCAAAAATACGGCTAGTAGTCCCTGTAACTTGTCGTAATTCCGTTGTTCAATGTTATTGACGATATCTGTATAAACCTCGACCAACTGCGCATGATCGCGTTTTAGTTTGTCAACCAAACCGGTATCGAAAACAATTTTGGTGCCGGGTGCATAAATAATTGGAGTGACTGGTTGTTTGCGATTGAAGAAAAATGAATCATTTTTAGAGGTAACGGCATTAAAAAATTTCCTGAGACCGAGCATGTCGTCCCCCGCTGTGGTTGGCTGTAATGGTTGGCTGCGATATTTATTTTAGTAACTTAGTAATAATAAATAACCATAAGATTGACTTGTTGAGATGGATCAATTTGAGGCCATATTTTATTCAGTATACCTGACTCAATTAATATGCTATTTTTCTTGAAAAAACCGGGATCCGCCGATGCAGATAATTGGAAGCATCAATTTAACCGTATGATGCTTTTTAATGCTGAATTTCCGCGCGTATTAGTGGGTGTTCGTAAACATAAGGAACTAATGATGAGCAATCTGGACATAATTGAAACGAAAGCTTTTGTGCCTGCAAAAGACTTTGAGTTGTCAAAACGCTTCTACAGTGATTTAGGTTTTAATATTCGTTGGTCTTCCGATGCCCTTGCCTGTATGGAATGCGGCGATTCGGTTTTTTTACTACAAAATTTTTATGAAGAACAACACGCGAAAAATTTCATGATGCATTTATGGGTAAAGGATGCCGATTCGTGGTGGGATCATATTAGTAAAAGCAATTTGGCCGCAAAATATGATATAAAACTGGGTAAACCCGAAGACCGACCGTGGGGAATGAGGGATTTGACTTTAATAGACCCCAGCGGTGTATTGTGGCGAATAGGCCATGATATTAACGCACAATGAAAGAAACGCGGCGGAATAGCCTTTTATTTTGCATATTGTTTTGCATTATCGGAACTAACAACAATTAGCCTCATGATGCGTTTCCAAAGGAAATGTTGTCCAACGGGTATCATTAATTCAATCGTTATTATTGAGCGCGTATGAAAACCTTAGAAACCGGAACATCGCAGATCATTGCCCCTCCACCGCTCCTATACCTGGCGGCGATGTTGATTGGTGGTCTATTGCATGTAATTACCAGCGCAACGCTTTATTCAAATGATTATTTTTTATCAATGCTCGGGGCGTTGGTGTTTGTTGTAAGTGCTGTTTTTGCGCGCTGGGCGTTTCTCACAATGAAAACAGCCGGTACATCCGCCAGTCCATACGAGAGTTCACAAAACCTGACAACTACCGGCCCATTCAAATACTCGCGAAATCCGATTTATGTGGCAATGACAGGTCTTTATATCGGTTTTGCATTACTCATCAACGCAATCTGGCCGTTGATCATGTTGATCCCCCTTCTGGCTATTATGCAATGGGGCGTCATATTCCGCGAAGAGCGATACCTCAATGAGCAGTTCGGCAAAGCGTATCTTAACTATAAGAAGAATGTGCGCCGCTGGTTATAAGGCCGTTTACCGAAAAACAAAGGATTTGATTTTTGACTCAGGTCAAGGCGCTATGGTTTAAATGCGATAGATTATAAACGCACGGAAAAGCACGTTAACCTAACGTAACTTAAAAATTCCACTTCACAATTGAACAGCTTTCGATTGCGCATGTGCCGTTCCGTTTTTTTCTTGCGATCGACTAACAAATAAAATCAATTATAACCGCTGATTCCGATCGGAGGGCAACAGAAGGACATTATGGAACATCGATGCAACATACGCTTGCAGATAGCGATTGAAGTCATGCTATATCACAATGGAATCTCCGTTATTTCCGGCAAATCCCGTGATGTTGGGGTGGAAGGCCTATTTGTCGAATGCGGGGCTTTGATATACAAAAACAACACACTTTTAGAAGTAGAGTTTGAAGTCACGTCAATCACCGGCCGTCAGGTATATCGATTGTCCGCCATGGTGGTACATCGCTCAAAAGACGGCTTGGGACTATTCGTTCGAGACGAAGAATCTCAGGCATCGACCGCTTGGCGTGAGGCGGTGCAAAGCGCTGCTTCCCAAGCTTTTATCGATGAGCCGCACAACCAACCCATTCCGGTCTTTACCTGACTGTAAATATTGGCGTCCGGGCCCCGCTTTTCTTTCCTTATTGCTCAGTTGCAATTAGACTCCGGCAGTGATACAAACCACCGCGGGTATATATTTGGTTTAACCCGATACTCTTTCTGAATCCGTTCTATTTCCGTATCGATGGCGTAAACATACGTTGTTGGAGGCAAAGGTGCATGAACCACGAGCACAACGGTTGCAACATATTTGATAAACATAATTGGATTGATGGCTTTTCGACGCTGTAAAACATCGATCCAGTGGCGCGGGATATCCTAACCGAGTCATCGAGAGTGGATACTAAACCGGCTGGGTCGATGATTTTATCCGAAGGGCAGCCTTGCCAGTTTTTTTAACAGTGCTCAAAGGTTCCTCCCGAGTTCATAAAAAATCTGCCGACGGCAATGAAGTGGTTCTGTATCGCATTAAAGCCGGCGAGGCCTGCGGATGTCGGTGTTGCGGTACAATTTGATGGTTCGGCATCTTTGGATCCTGATGGATCCATTGCGTCTTACAGCTGGGATTTCGGAGATGGATCCGCCTTAGGCTCAGGTGTTGGCCCCGTGCATGTGTACACCGCATCGGGAACCTACAACGTAGAGTTGACGATAACCGACGACCAAGGACTGACAGGTTCTGGGCAATCGACAGTGTCTGTGATCGATGTGAACGTTCCTACTACGCCACCAGAGTCTCCAACAGGAGAAGAACTCTACAATAACTATTGTATGGGTTGTCATGGAGAACCTGGAACAGGCGGCCGAAAGGAAGATGTTGCAGGCGAATCAGCAAATGATACTGCAGAAGCGATAAATGAAGAACGGGATATGCGGTTTTTAGCCGACAAGTTGAGCGGCAGTGATATTAAAGCGATTGCCGAATATCTCAATGGTGATAGACGCGTTGATGATGAACAGCGTGTCTATAATGAACGGCGCGGAGATCACAACGGAAGAGGAGATGGTCACAACCGCGGTGGCGGTCACAATCGAGGCGGTGGAAAGAACGATGGTGGTAACGGCAAGGGATCTTCATCCAACAGATCCAACAATCCGTTCGCGACCGCAGAAGAGGGGGCGCAAGCGCAAGG
>JASFLF010000360.1:0-4672 GCA_050118235.1 Gammaproteobacteria bacterium
AAAAAATGGAGTAATTGAATGGCCTGGAACGAACCGGGAGGTTCCGGAAACAAAGATCCATGGGGTGGCGGGCGCGATCAAGGCCCACCTGACTTGGACGAAGTCGTCAAAAAAATGCAAGACAAGTTCGGCTCCCTATTTGGCGGCAAAAAGGGCGGCGGAGGCGGCCCTGGCGCGGGCAAAGCCGGATCGTTCGGTTTTGGGCTGATTATTGTTGTTGCCGTTGTTGCATGGGCGCTTTCCGGAATCTACATCATCGAGGAAGGTAAACGCGGCGTGGTATTACAATTCGGCGCGTATAAGGAAACCACCTTACCCGGTCCGCATTGGTATCCTCGGTTTATTGAAAGTGTCGACGAAGTGGATATATCCACGATTCGTGACGCCACCATCGGTTACCGCGCAGGTGGCGCCAACCGCACATCCTCCGCTCCCGTTGAGCGGGAATCGCTGATGCTGACTCAGGACGAGAACATTGTGGATGTCCAGTTGGCTGTACAATACAAAGTAAAAAATGCCAGTGATTACTTATTCAAAATTAAAGATCCTGATACCACTTTGCGCCAGTCCACCGAAAGCGCCGTACGGGAAATCATTGGCAAAAATAAAATGGAATTCGTGATTACCGAAGGGCGAACCGAAATTGCGCGGCGAGTTCACGATTTAACCCAGGAGATTCTTGACCGTTATGAGACCGGCTTGGAAATCACCAGTGTCAATATGCAGGATGCGCAACCACCGGAGCCCGTGCAAGCGGCGTTTGATGATGCAGTAAAGGCGCGGGAAGATAATGTGCGCTTGAAGAACGAGGCGGAAGCTTACGCCAACGACATCATTCCTAAGGCTCAAGGACGGGCCGCTAGAGACATAGCGGAGGCAAACGGCTACAAGGAGCAAGTCATTGCCGAGGCGCAAGGTGAAACTGCCCGGTTTTTGAATTTGCTCACCGAATATAAAAAAGCCCCTGAAGTGACTCGTAAGCGTCTGTATCTGGAGACCGTTGAGACTGTGATGGAAAATTCCAGCAAGATTATGGTGGATGTAAAAGGTGGCAATAATCTTTTGTATCTACCTCTTGACCGATTAGTGGATCAGCGTGTTCCAATTACCATCCAGGCGCCACGTACTACAGAAACTGCACCTGCAATGAATCAGACGACGGAACCGCGCCGCCGTGAAGTTATTCGACGAGGAGAGCGCTAATGGGACAGGCAAAAATGTTAGGTGGTATTATCATATTGGCATTGCTGATTGTCGGCTCGTTTTCTATATTCACCGTCCATGAGCGGGAAAAAGCTATTTTATTCCGCTTGGGGGAAATCGTTAAAACGGATTTCACACCGGGTCTGTATTTAAAAATGCCCTTTGTCAATAATGTGCGCTTATTTGATGCGCGCATCCAAACCTTGGACGCTGAGCCGGAGCGATATTTAACCAGCGAGAAAAAGAATGTAATCGTCGATGCGTTTGTAAAATGGCGCATTGGTGATGTTGAGCGTTATTTCACCTCTACCGGTGGTGATCCGAATACGGCAAACTCCCGTTTGTCACAAATCATCAAAGACGGTCTACGGGGGGAATTCGGTAAACGCACTATACAAGAAGTTGTATCCGGGGAGCGTATGGAAATCATGGATATTTTGACTGCGCAGGCCAACGAACAGGCCAAAACCTTCGGTATCGATTTGGTTGATGTAAGAATCAAACGCATCGATTTGGCAAAAGAAATCAGCGAGTCGGTTTACCGGCGTATGGAAGCCGAACGCTTGCGGGTGGCTAAAGATCTGCGAGCGCGGGGTGCCGAGGCCGCGGAAATCATTCGCGCTGAAGCTGATCGCAAAAGGACCGTGCTGCTTGCGGAAGCTTACCGCGAGGCACAAACCATTCGTGGTGAAGGCGATGGTTCCGCGGCGAAAATATATGCCGATGCCTACAATCAGGATAAAGAATTCTATGCGTTGTATCGCAGTTTATCTGCGTATAGAAAAACCTTTGCGAATAAAGGTGATGTGTTGGTGCTGGAGCCGGATTCGGAGTTTTTTAAATATTTTAAATAATCGATTCTTTTAATTAACTGATACAAAAAACTTTTACAAAAACCGAAAATTCAAGGCAGTTCATTTGCGTGGAGATTCATCACGCAGTGACTGCCTTTTACTGTGTACGACCATATTATGTGGCATGACATTCTAGTGGCGCTGGCGCTCATGTTAGTGATAGAGGGGATTTTACCGTTTCTAAATCCGACTGGTATTCGTAAAGCGCTCATCATGATGGCTCAAATGGACGATCGTCAACTGCGGTTCGGCGGTTTAACCAGTATGATTATCGGCGTGGTGCTGTTGTATCTGATCAATTAATAGCTTAGTTAATCGCAAAACATCGAAGTAAAATAAGAATTTTTCCATGAAAAGTGATCGCTGGTTACTCCCTGAAGGAATCGATGAACTCCTGCCGCGTGAGGCGCAAGTCCTTGAAACGCTGCGGCGACGGTTATTGGATTTGTATGACACCTGGGGATACGATATGGTTATCCCGCCGTTCGTGGAGTATGTGGAATCTCTGTTGACCGGTGTCGGCTCGGATTTGGACGTACAGACCTTTAAGTTGATTGATCAACGCAATGGCCGGCTCATGGGTGTGAGAGCGGACATGACCCCACAAGTGGCGCGTATCGATGCCCATCGCTTGCGCCACGATGCACCAACCAGGTTGTGCTATATCGGCACCGTGTTGCGCACTCAAAGCGATGAATTCGCCAGCTCGCGAAGTTTGGTTCAAATTGGTGCCGAGCTGTACGGTCATGACGGCAATGCGAGTGATGTGGAAATGTTGAGCTTAATGTTGGAAACATTGGCTCTCGCTGGATTACAAAACGTATACATCGATATTGGCCATGTTGGGATATTTCAAGGATTGGCGGGGCAAGCGGGCTTCACCCAGGAACAAAAAAACGATTTGTTTGATGCTTTACAGCGAAAATCCGTACCTGAGATCAACGAATGCTTGACATTGTTGCCCATGGAAAACAACGTTCGGCAAATGCTCATGGAACTGGCCTGGCTTAACGGTGATATAAGCGTATTGCAGGAGGCGCGGGAGAAGTTCAAAGGCGCGCCGGACGATGTTCAACAAGCCATCGACGATATGGCCCAGGTGGCCGAACAAATACAAAGGCGCTACCCTAACATTTCCCTGCATTGCGATTTGGCGGAGGTGCGTGGGATACAATATCACACAGGTATCGTATTTGCGGCCTACATATCCGGCGTGGGGCAGTCCATCGCCCAAGGCGGGCGCTACAACAATATCGGCCGATTTTTTGGGCGCGCCCGTCCTGCTACGGGTTTCAGCGCGGATTTGCGCAGTTTAATCAAATTGGGAACCCTTTCCAGCCGGCGAAAAAGTGGTATATTCGCACCGGCGGAGGATGATCCTGCGTTGCAACAAACGCTACAACAAACGCTGCAAAAAAAGATCACAGCACTGCGCCAAGCAGGCGAGCGGGTGATTCCCCAGCTAGCGAATCAAACCGGTGGCGCGAAAGACCTTGATTGTGATCGACAGATTGTATTGCGTGACGGGCAGTGGATTGTAGAAACAATATAAAGATAAAGTGAGTAATACTATGGGTAAAAATGTAGTAGTGATAGGAACCCAGTGGGGGGACGAAGGCAAGGGTAAAATCGTGGATTTACTCACCGACCATGCCAAAGCGGTTGTGCGGTTTCAAGGTGGTCACAATGCCGGGCATACGCTGGTCATTGAAGGCAAGAAAACCGTGCTTCACTTAATTCCGTCCGGTATCTTACGCGAAAATGTGCTGTGTTTGATTGGCAACGGCGTCGTGTTATCCCCGTCGGCATTAATGGAAGAAATTGACATGTTGCAAGGCGAAGGCGTGCCGGTAACCGAGCGTTTGAAAATCAGCGAAGCGTGTCCTTTAATACTGCCGTATCATGTCGCCTTGGATCATGCGCGGGAAATCGCCAGAGGCAAATCCGCCATCGGCACCACGGGTCGCGGTATTGGCCCTGCCTACGAAGATAAAGTGTCACGTCGTGGACTGAGGGTCGGAGATCTATTGCATCGGGAACGCTTTGCCGCGAAATTGGGAGAAGTAATAGACTACCACAATTTTGCCTTGCAAAATTATTTCAAAGTAGACCCAGTGGATTTTCAGCAAGTACTGGATGAGACCTGGGCGCTGGGCGAACGCATTACACCACTCATAGCCGATGTGCCGGAACTGCTTTTCCAAATGCACCGCCAGGGTGACAGCATATTGTTTGAAGGGGCGCAGGGTGCCTTATTGGATATTGACCACGGCACGTACCCCTATGTGACTTCATCTAATACAACGGCCGGTAATGCGGCAACAGGCAGCGGTGTAGGTCCTACTTACTTGGACTATATATTAGGCATTACCAAGGCTTATACCACCCGCGTTGGTTCGGGGCCTTTCCCTACGGAATTGGCGGATGAATACGGCCGGCACTTGGCGGAAAAAGGCCATGAGTTTGGCGCCACTACGGGACGCGCCCGCCGCTGTGGTTGGTTTGATGCGGTCGCACTACGTAGATCTGTGCAAATCAACAGCGTCTCCGGCTTGTGTATTACCAAATTGGATGTGCTGGATGGCTTGGATACTATCCAGATCTGCGTAGGCTAC
>JASFLF010000361.1:0-4668 GCA_050118235.1 Gammaproteobacteria bacterium
AGCGATAAAGATGGAGCTGTGGAATTGTCACTATGAATCTGGACGAGGATAAAATTACACTGGCTCACGTGCACGCCTATGTAGATGCACAGTTAAGCGACGATGATTGTGAGCGCTTGGAAGATTATTTTGATATAAACCCGGATAAATTTGATCAATTGCAGCGATTTCTGGCCATCAACGACCACTGTCAATCGCTGTACGATCCGGTATTGAGTGAACCGATTCCACAGAGCATGCTCGAACGAATTTATGGCGAAAATCTAGACCCGTTTCAGTCGTCTAACAGAGACTTTTCCCATGTATCGAAAACACTATCATCTATATTATTTGCAAAACCCAGCGCATGGACCGGTGATCTGAGGCGGCACGTTTATACACTCCTTGGTATAAACCGGTTGAACGACAAGCCATGGTTTATCAAGCCATCGTTTATCAAGCCATGGTTAATCAAGTTGAGATCCATGATCCCCATTCGAGATAGGCAAGAAGAAAGTACGTTTATCAATTTTTTTAAAGTGCTCAAGCTCCATCCACAAACCGCTCCCGCGTGGATTAACCAATTTGTTGACCACACATCCGCACTACTGACTAACCCAAAAAAATCATTGCTTGACGTGAATTTGTTTGCCGCCGCCGTAATCGTGAGTATAGGGATTGCCATAGGGACATACATGCATAGCAGTGCTGATACAGTCGCGGCGGTCCCCACAAATCAAGGATATGCGGAGTCACAAGCCATTCAAGCTCACTTGTTTTATCGCAAAGAGGGGCGATCCGTTTTGGAGGCCGACAAAGAAAAGCAGCTTCAATTACTGACTTGGGTGTCCGGGCGGTTAGGTAAGGAAATTCGCCTGATCGATTTTAGCGAAATGGGTTATAGTAACGCAGGCATGATGTTGGTGCCGGCGGTGGACAACTTCGCCATGGTGACCGTCTATGAAGACGATCAGAGCCAAAAGCTCACGCTATATGTTGGTTTGCGCGATGCCGGTAAAACGGATGGTATTGAGTGCGTGCCGCGGGAAAACACCAAGAGTTTGTGCAGTTGGGCCAACGGCGAGTTACAGTTTGTGGTAGTGTCCGATCTGCCGGTTGCTGAGACACGACAATTGACCGAGTGGATGAAGCAAAATTACGCTATGGCTCATCTAATCTCTTCCAATGAATATTTCTTTTCCCACACTTTAGGAACGATCAACGCATAACCTTTGGATTGCCAGTGCGCGAGTTCAGTGACCGCCGATGGCACCAGCTCGACAAAATCGGGTAAGTCTTCTTTTCCATAACCGTATTCGTGTGCCGACAAGGAGCATACTTTAAACTCGACACCAAACTCATGGTAATAACGCATTCGCTCAACCGCTTCGCTATACAGATAGTAGTTTTTCCTGGCCAATGCCGCGATTTCGGTGCCGTGAATGACCACTTTGATGTTGAGAAAATCCGGGGCAAATCCGTACGGTTCACTGCCTAAAGTGGTAAATACGGCTTTTATCCAATACAACGCTGAATTGATTTTTGCGGGGTGATCGAAATAAAACTCGAATACGATCTTTTGATCTTCCTCATAGGGCGTGTACGTAATAGTTTCGCCTTCTTGGGCATGGCAAGCCGCGCCATGCAAAAGTGCCACAACCAGTAAGATCCAACGCATAGTGGTTCCCGAGTAATCAACCTTAGAATTTAATTTGCTTGCCTTAGTTAGCGGCAGCTTGGAAAAAACTATGAATTTTTTACAGTAGAGTGGCTAACGCCAACAATATCAATTGGTTGGCGATAGGATATGAAGGGAGGCCGGTGATTATACGGAATAATCGTAATGCTTAATGTCTTTTCTGCGGCCGGCCCGTTGTATGACCACGCCTTTACACTCAAACGGTTCTAGTAGCTCAAAAGACTCTTGTTCGTCATTCAGATAATGAAGCCACTGGCGGTCATTTTGCTTGCGCAATTGACCAAACAAGTATTCACCCCGGTAGTGCACTACTACAAACGCCCCATGACAAGGGGGGTAGGCCGGGTCGACGATGATGATTTGCCCGTCTTTGAATTCGGGCAGCATATTGTCGCCTATGACTCGTAATGCAAAGGGTTCTGCTGCTGTGCAACCGTGGTTCATATGCTGTTTTCGCTATGAGAGATTACTATAGTCTAAAATGTGTCGCCCAGAGTATCGCCTAACATTCAAACAAAAGCGTAACCAATTATGCGGGGAAAATAAACCACTAAAAAAACGTTACTTTTTAATCCTCTGATAAATCTTCCATATCGGGAGGATTGTATTTGCTGGTTTGTAACTGCTGTAATTTTTCGATCAATGTTGAGATCGCTTGGATGGACTCTTCGGAACAAAGGGTAAACTGCAATCCCGTTTTATAAAAATGGGGATCATCATCAGCTTTGGTCCAAATACTGCGTGCATCCAATTCGATATCAGTGGTTGCATTTCCGATGGGAATGGCCATTTTCAACTGAAACTCCGTATCCACCGCCAGGGGGTGTTCGCTGATAATCATGATACCTTCGGTGGTAACGTTCATCAAATGGCCGAGGATTTTATTATTTTCTGCATTGAATACACGCAAATTATTCACCAGTAGCCAACGCTCTTGGTTGCGCTCGTCGATTCCACTGAGGTGATTGTGAGATAATGCGGCAGAGCCCATATAATTAACTCCTATTTTGTTAACAAAAACAGTAGGTTATGATGTATTTTTGAGTTTTATTAAGAATATCGTGCGATATAAATGTCTGTGCTATTCGATGTTAACGGCCGGTCGGCGTAAAAACTTGGATAAGAATGGAAATTGGCAGTAGCATGGCTACTGCATTGGCAGACCTGAACTTTCGCTGACTTTCCATACTTGCACTAACTTTCTCTAACTAATTGTTGTCAAACAACATTATGCTTTGTAGTGGTAATTGCTCTATAATCGACGCGCGTTTTAAATAGCTTGGATTTTTATGTACGACGAATATTTTGGATTGCGAGAAACCCCGTTTTCCATCGCCCCTAATCCCCGATTTTTATTCATGAGCGAGCGCCATCGCGAGGCGCTGGCTCATCTGGTCTATGGCGTAAGCAGTGACGGCGGCTTTATATTACTGACCGGGGAAGTGGGCACGGGAAAAACCACCATATCCCGCTGTCTGTTGGATCAGATCCCGGAAAACTCCAACATTGCCATGATCTTAAATCCCAAATTGCTGGCGGGTGAACTGCTGGCGACAATTTGCGATGAATTGCATATTAAGTATCCCGAAGGCAATAGCAGCATCAAAGTTTATATCGATTGCATATTCCAGTATTTGTTGGAGCAAAATGCGCTGGGACGGAAAACCGTAGTCATTATTGAAGAAGCCCAAAATCTGACGCCGGACGTTTTGGAGCAACTGCGTTTGTTGACCAATCTCGAGACCAACCAGCGTAAATTAATGCAAATTGTCATGTTGGGTCAGCCGGAATTACTTGACATCCTGGCGCGACCGGAACTGCGACAACTGGAGCAGCGCATTACCGCGCGCTATCACCTCATGCCACTGTCACAGAAGGAAACCATGGATTATGTCAATCACCGCTTGGGCGTGGCCGGGGCGCGGGAACGGGATCCCATTTTCACCATGAGCGCGTTAAAACAAATCTATAAATATTCCGAGGGCGTACCGCGGAAAGTGAATTTGTTGTGCGACCGGGCGCTGCTCGGCGCTTATGTCCACAATGAAAAAATCGTCGATGCCAAAACGGTTAAACAAGCCGCCAAAGAAGTCGAAGGGCGTAGGAATAAATCAGTAAAACAAAAGCGCTTTAAAACGGATATGGTGGCGTGGTTTGTGGCAAACATAGTGCTAATGACAGGTGTCATCATATTGGGTTACGCTATTTATACCAAGCCCGATGCGTTGGCGGCATTGTTCAATGCAAGTGGGCCGGCATCCGGGCGATCCTCGCAATCCCTGCAATGGATCGATGAACAGCCAGTTGAGCAGAGTAAATACCATGCTTTTCAAGCGGTGTTTAAGCGCTGGAAAACGGATATAGGGCCGAATTTGGGTCCGGATGCTTGCGAGCAAGCACCGAATTTTGGTTTACGCTGCCTGGAACTCAAAGGTAATTTACACAGCTTACGCTCATACAATCGTCCGGCGGTATTGTCACTCATCAACAGTAAGGGCCAGACCATTTATGTTGCCGTAACCCAAATCGGCACAGACGCTGCGACCATCCATAGCAACGGTGATCAATTCAATCTACGATTAGCTGACCTGGAAACCCGATGGTTTGGCGACTACATCTTGCTATGGCGACCGCCGCCCAACTTCAGCGGAACCATAGCACCGGGCAGTACTGGTAAGGAGGTGACCTGGGTGGCAAATCTATTGGCCGCAGCCAACGGCCAGCCTCTGCCCACGCAAAATGTTATGACTTATGACGACACAATGGTAGAGCAAATAAAGCAGTTTCAGTTGAAAATGGGACTGGTGTCCGATGGTATTGTCGGGGCGCAGACCTTGATTTTTTTAAACTCGGCCGCCGGATTGGGCGTGCCGAAGTTGGCGGCGTTGTCTTAGTTGTACTTAGTTATTTGGTCACAGGGTACACTAGACTTAAAAAGTGCAGGCCTGAATTTTTCAGGCCGGTTGTCTTTTCTGACTTGTGCCATTTTA
>JASFLF010000362.1:0-4649 GCA_050118235.1 Gammaproteobacteria bacterium
TCGCGCCGGTGAACTGGCATTGCCGCATGCTTTTCGGTGACAGAGGTACTGCAATGGCATTTAATCTCCAGATAGCCAGCAACATCGCCGGAAAATGAGGGGAATTATCGAAAAACAGTCCTATTTTATCGCCTTGTTTCACCCCCAATCGATGCAATTTGGCAGCATAAACGGCTGACCGACTAAACCACTCGACCTCGGGTAGCGGGCTGTTTCCCACTGGAGCTTGCCAATGGCCGGTAGCTATTGCCGGATTATCTTCCAACCATTGAATGATGTTGTTCATGGTGTCTATCCCCTGCTTTGCTTTTTCTGACACAAGATAGTTTGCCTTGGTTTAGTTATACTTTTCACACTCAAGCGGCGGTATCCCATGGACAAGGGATAAGGTGTTTTTTTTACCATGTCAAAAAATGCTAATATGGTCTTTTTCATGAAATAGAGACGTTAACCTGATGAGTGAAAGGTTCCCCGAGATTATCCAGTTTTCGGCTTCACCACCGCCGCTTACTCCCAGTCAGCTGCATCTGATGGTGGCTTCACTGGACACCTTGGCGTCAAACCGGGAACGTACGTCCGCTGTGATTGATGTGGAAGAACAAGCGCGGGCGGAACGTTTTGTCAACGCCACTCATGGCGATAATTTTCGATTGGTACGGGGCACACTACGCCTCTGTTTGGCGGCTTATTTAGGGTTGGCAGCCGAAGATATTCGCTTCGATTTTAATAAATACGGTAAACCGGAAATTGTGCCGGAGCAAAACCACAAGGCATTGCGGTTCAATATCTCTCACTCACACCAAATGGCCGCCTTTGCGTTTACCGAGGAAAAGCCAATCGGCGTCGACATAGAATTCATAAAACCAATGAAAGATATGGCCGGCCTGGCTGAGCACGTATGTTGCCCGCAAGAACTGGACGAGTTCAACGCCATAGCGCCACAAGAGCGCCAAAAAGCCTTTTTCCGGTTGTGGACCCGTAAAGAAGCGTTTATCAAAGCGAAGGGACAAGGTCTAAGCATGGGGCTGCGATCGATTTATATCGGTTTCGACACCAACCGTGCGATACATCGCGTACAATACCGCGGCGACTGGTTAAACAACTGGCTGGTAAAAGACTTGGAATGTGATGCAAACTACCAATTGGCCACGACGATAGAAGTTTAGTTCAATGACAGCTATTGCCGATGGTAACTATTATCGAAAGCATCGTATCAAAAATATCGATTTAACAACCCTCTGTTAATCACGAATCTACCAACCATGAACTCCTCCGACGAAGCGCTCAAACAGCAATTGAATATGGAAACCGGCCGAATCGCCTGGCCGGAGTTACAGCGTCATTATGCCCGCGGCGTGCTGATTAAAGTGGCTTCGGATTTGGATTTAGTGGATGTGGCCATTAAATTTGTCAAAGATGATAAATCCACCATTGAAACGTGGTTAAGCAACGGTTCGATAGCGCGCGCCAACGACGACGATGCCAAAACTTGGACGCAAGCAACGGCGGTTTTTTGGGCAATTGTCGTTGCCCCTTGGGTATTAATCCAAGAAGAAAAATAGAAAAGCCGTCGACACCTAACGCCGCAATTTACTACGTATTATCGCAATTAATCCGTAACTGGAAACGCTAGCGTTTGTGGTTTCGAGGAAAAATACAGGCGGATTCGCCAATATCAGGCGGTGTTGCCCCGTCTTCGGAAATGGTTATTTATGAGGCATTATTGTGGAAATCTGATGCTTAAAAATCATCTGATCATGGTCGTTTTTTAGAAATATCGCGTATTGGTCAAAGGATTGAATAGTGCCTTTGAGCCGGATACCGCTCACTAAAAAAATATCCACGGGTATATTTTCAGAACTGCAACGGTTTAAAAAAGCGTCTTGCAGTGATTCGTTATTGGATTTAGTGTTGGATTTAGTGTTTTCCATGTCTTATCGTAGATTTGGTTGGTCTTTCCCTTTGCCTGGGCCGAAGCTTGGCAAATCATGGTTAGGAATGGGTAACTATTATATTTTATTTTATTGAATTAACAACATTTATTTCTTTTCCACCTGACTGGGACCGCCACTTAAGCTATTGTTTTTTAAAGAGTTAGATTTAGCATGGGATTTTCACTCCCCGGTCGAGTGCCCATCCGAAGTTGCGCCGGAATAGTGCAGCCCCAAATCACTACGTACTTCTTAAATGAGAAATTTCAGTGGAGTTTACTCTTGTTGTGTTTTCTTTGAATACCCGATTCCAGTTTTTTCAGGCTGTCACCAAGTTCCTTTATGACCGGCGCAATTTCATCTTCCATTTCGTGCTGCTTTTTGCGGATGTCTTTATTGATCAACCACATCGCCCAAAAAGTACCGATCAGCGGCAGCGCCCAGATCATTAAACGGTATTTGCGCTTTTCGGATTCACTATGAATTTCCGAACCGGACACCGTTTTTGTCCCTTCGATGTTCAAAACAACTACTGAAATTACGCCTATTATTACAATTAGCCAAATTAACATTGTTATACGAGGTTGCTTTTGATGTATCAACAAACCCATGGGCGGCTTGCCGAAATGTCCTCGGGCAACTATACGCCATTGAAACTGGAAAATCACTGCAATCCGTTTACTTAATGCCAGACAGCGTTTGATCAGCAGTTTGGAACTAGCCCGCGCCAATTCCCTAAGCGATTGTACGGAATGATAAATATCAATTGAAACATCAATAAAATAAGCTACTTTTTTACTAAGGTATAGCTCAAAGTATCCTCGATGCATATTTGAGAATATCAGTTAGCTCACTGATTATCATTCATATATGTAGCCGCTAATGCAGAGCCGCACTGGTTATCGGTTCCCCGATATTTGGTTCCCAGCAAGGAGTGACAATTATGGCACACATTGTGATCATCGGCGCCGGCACCGGCGGCATGCCTGCCGCTTATGAGGCGCGCGATATTCTAGGTAAACTACATAAAATTACAGTGATCAATGCGACGGATACTTTTCAATTCGTCCCCTCAAATCCCTGGGTAGGTGTGGGCTGGCGCAAACGAGAAGACATCACTTTTCCAATCCGGCCGTACTTGGAAAAAAGAGACATAGATTTTATTGCCTCATCCGTCACAAAAATCGATGCGGCTAGCAATCGGTTGGAATTAGCCAATTCTCAATCCGTTGACTACGACTACCTCTTGATCACCACCGGCCCCAAACTCGCCTTTGATGAAATACCAGGCTCAGGTCCCGATGGCCACACTGTATCCATATGCACTGTGGACCACGCCGAACAAGCCTATAAAGCGTACCAGAAACTGCTGGAAGATCCCGGTGAGGTCGTCATAGGGGCCGTGCAAGGCGCCAGTTGTTTTGGCCCGGCCTACGAATACGCCATGATCCTTGATACCGATTTACGCCGGCGTAAAAAACGCGACCGCGTGCCCATGACTTATGTAACGAGCGAACCCTATGTAGGGCATCTGGGGCTGGGCGGAGTCGGCGACTCCAAAGGCATGATGGAATCGGAATTGCGCAATCGCCACATCAAATGGATTACCAACGCCAAAGTCATCAAAGTCGAAGCGGGGAAAATGTTCGTGGATGAACACGACGACCAAGGCAAAGTCGTCAAGCAGCATGAACTGCCTTTTAAATACTCCATGCTGTTGCCCGCGTTTCGCGGAGTGGACGCGGTGGCCAACGTGGACGGCTTGTGCAATCCGCGCGGTTTTGTCATCGTCGATGAACTGCAACGCAGCCCCAAATATCCGAACATTTATTCCGCCGGCGTGTGCATTGCCATACCTCCCGTTGAACAAACCCCGGTGCCGACCGGCGCGCCAAAAACCGGGTATATGATCGAAACCATGATCACCGCCATAATCCACAACATCGAAGACGAACTGATGGGCGAACCACCCACACACAAAGGCACTTGGAACGCCATCTGCCTGGCCGATATGGGCGACTCGGGAGCCGCGTTTGTGGCGTTGCCGCAAATTCCGCCCCGCAACGTCAATTGGTTTAAGAAAGGCTATTGGGTGCATTTGGCAAAAATCGCCTTCGAAAAATACTTTTTAAGGAAAATGAAAAAAGGCACTTCCGAACCCATCTATGAAAAATACGTTTTACGCGCGCTGGGCATAAAACGCTTGAAGGAAAAGATGTCCAAAGACAAAGCGGAAGTATAATCGCCACCATTCACAAGCAAGGCCGCCGGCGGGATAGCCGGCGACTACTCCTGCGCACCCCTTTGCAGCGCTTGACTACCCCGCCCAGAAAGCGGTTGTTACGGTAATTTTGCAGCAATATTCGGTGCAACAATCGCGTGGCGTCTCGGGAATAAACCCGGGCACCGTTACGTTAAAACTATTAATTTCACAAATTCTCGCAACCGTCTGTATTGAAAGGCAGGCAAATTTTCCGTAAACAACAATATCTACTTAGACGGGCGCAAGTCCTTTGGGGGATCCACTATGAGAACTCTTTTGGTCATTAAAAAACGGGCATTAAATCTATCAAAGTTCGTCAATGTTGAAGTTTATTGCAACGCCTCCAGCGAATTTTGCGTGCTAACAAGAGCCTTGTTTCAGCAAAAAGGAATTAGCTTCACCGAGTACTGCATAGACAAAGACAAAGCCTTAGAAGAAGCCATGATCCATCGCTG
>JASFLF010000363.1:0-4649 GCA_050118235.1 Gammaproteobacteria bacterium
TGCTTCCATGTTATCAGGGGATGAAATAACGATGGCGCTCAACGGCCGTTCAGCTACCAAATGGCGGCAAACCCCGGACGCCAGGGTAAATATACTCACCGCCACCTACCCCGTTTATGAACAAGGCACGCTCGTGGGTGCTGTTGCCGTGGAAGAAACCAGCAATAGTGTGTTAATTATGCAAAACAAAGCCATAGAGATTCTGATTAACGTCAGTGTGCTGGGTTTTATCATCGCCATGGTGATTTTGGTGGGATTTGCCACCCATTTAAGTATCCGTATCCGCCGGTTGCGTGATAATGCTGAAAAGGCCATCGGTGAAGACGGGCGGGTAACCGGTGTTACCATGAAAAGCTCCTCCGGTGATGAAATCGGCGATTTGACCCGGAGTTTTTCCGGCATGCTGGACAGGTTGGCCAACTACAACCGCTATCTCGAAACTATGGCGAGTAAACTCTCCCATGAATTCCGTACGCCCATCACCGTTGTCAAATCATCGTTAGAAAATCTCGAACACGGCAAACTGGATTCCCAAAACATGGCTTATGTGGAGCGTGCCAGAGAAGGCATAGAGCGCCTTAACGGCATATTAACCCGCATGAGCGAAGCCACGCGCTTGGAACAAACCTTACAACAAGAGCAAGTCACCGAGTTCAATATCGAATCGGTGGTATCCAGTTGCGTCAAAGGTTATCAATTGGCGAAACCCAACCAAGCCATTGAATTTGTTTCCGAGGGGGAAGCGGCAGAACAGAAAGAACCCATTATAAAAGGTGCGCCTGACCTTATCGCCCAAATGCTGGATAAATTGGTATCCAATGCCATTAGTTTCACCACAGAAGGCACGCCGATTGTTGTGGCGTTGCAACAGCAAGACGGCCATGTGTTATTGAAAGTCAGTAACCAAGGCCCCTTGTTGCCGGCGGAAATGCAAAACGCCTTGTTCGACTCTATGGTATCCATACGCCAGAAAAAAGGCAGCGAACCGCATCTCGGTTTAGGCTTGTACATCGTTCGATTAATTGCCGAGTTTCACAACGGCCAAGTCAGCGCCAGAAATCGCAATGACGCCGAGGGCGTCGAATTTACTATTAAAATTCCTCTGGTTTGATAGAAAGGCCTGATAAAAGTCTGACAAAACGGCCTGAAAACAGATTTAAAAAAAGAAAGGCTAATCAGTAAAATACTGATTAGCCCAGCTAGCGATGTTAAAACCAACAATTACAAACCGTTGTTAGTTTAGCTTAATAGCAGGCAAGCGGCGTGCCATTGAGTAATATTAACTGAAATTACAGTTTATTAGCCGCATTACCAAAGGCAGTTTCTACTTCGCCAAGTTCTGTTTGTAAGATTCACCGACACCATCGCTACAGGGTTCACAGACACAATCATCTCAAACGAGCGAACGGTTTCACAAATTCAAAATTTTTCACCAAATATAACTATTGAAACCTGGCGACACTACGATAATAGCAGTTAAGGATGTTAAGTGATTAATGTAACGCTTGGAGTACAACATGTTAAACGAAGAAATGATTTCGTCGTACTTGCCCTTTCAAGAAAACGAGGCCTTCGGACATCTATTGTCACGAAAAGATCGGGCATTTTTAGTAAAAAATAGTCTGGTGTATCAAGCATCCCCAGGCACAATCATTTGCCATCAAAACGGCTTAGAGAAAGTATTGTATATTTTACTGTTTGGAGAAGTTGAAGTCTCCGAAGAAGTACAGGGTCGGAAAATCATGTTAGGCCAGCTAAAATCCGGTGAGTTATTCGGCGAAATTTCTGCGTTATTTACCGTCCCGCGCATTGCCACGGTCACGGCGTTGAAACCCACTGTAGTATTGGAAATTCCAGCGGATAAATTCGCCGAGTTGATTGACCGAGCCCCCCTGTTACGGGAAATTGTTTACAAGAAGCTCTATGAACGCTCACTCGAAACGGCATTAAGGACCATGCCGGTGTTCGACAAAATCAATCACACTGTAAAACCCGACCTATCCGCTATGTTGCGCTGTTGGCAAGTCACTGACGAGAAAAGTAAACCGCAATAAATTATTTTTCAATAAATACACATCCATTCGTCCGGTTCAACAAAATTGGTGACTAAACACTGGCCGTTAAAAACGGTCAGTGGAACTTAACCAATCTTCATCAGCATTTAAGCAAGTCCGTCAATTTTAATCCTTCAGCATGACTGTGTCCGTTTTGGGCCTCAAGCACTCTCGATAATACTTCGTAAAATTTGTTGAAACCACTGTAGGTTGATCAAGATCAATCCTACAGTTATCTTAAGTTGAGAGCCCAGCAAGGCTATTGCATACTTGCTGAGGTAACACAGCCTTGAAGTGGTCTAATAGAGTTGCGGTCCAACCTGATTAAGCACCCAAATTTATCAAGTTATGAGCAAATATTTCTATCGACTGATTTTGGGCGCTATATTTTTATTTGCCATCGGCTGTACTTCTATTCCCATTGCGCATGTGGAGCTTCCACAGCCAACCACCGCCGCACTAACGTTTACCCACGCATCTAATCAGCCATCTATCGCCATCGCGCTCGGTGGCGGCGCAGCTCGTGGTTTCGCCCATGTTGGCGTACTCAAGGCTCTGGATGAAAACGGAATCATCCCGGACATCATCTTGGGTACCAGTGCTGGCAGTGTGGTAGGTGCATTGTATGCCGGCGGAATTAGAGGCCAAGCCCTTGTCGATGCCGCAAATGAATTAAGCCGGGAAAAATTAACCGACTGGTCTTTTCCCAACCGCGGCATTATCAAAGGTGAGCTGCTGCAACAATATGTCAATGAAAAACTAGATTATCGTTCAATAGAAGACTTGGAGATACCCTTTGCAGCCATAGCGACCGAATTGAGCACCGGGAAGCGCGTTGCCTTTAGCCATGGCAATGTCGGGATCGCGGTGCGGGCTTCCAGCAGCATGCCCGGTTTAGTTCAACCCGTGATTATTGACGGCAAAGACTATGTGGATGGAGGCATTGTAAGTCAAGTGCCGGTGGAATACGCAAGGGAGTTGGGTGCAGATATTGTTATTGCGGTAGATGTTACTCGTTCACCATTGAAAATGAGTGAATTTCCCGACACGATTGATGTAGTCTACCAATCTTTATTAATTATGTCGAAGGCATTGGTGGATTTTCAGGTTAAAAATGCGGATGTAGTCATTCGACCGGATGTCAACCAAGTATCCATGGTTGACTTTGATCAGCGGGGCTCCATTATTGCTGAAGGCTATAGAGCCGCTGAAACCGCTATACCTCTAATTAAGGAACTCATTAGAAAAAAACGGAGAGCAAGCGGCCGATCACTTAAATGATTAGCTGAACGCTTTTACAAGAGTAATCTATGGCGGTAGCTAGTGTAGACAAACTTAAACGATATTTTGACTACGTGTAAATAAAACATGTTTTTACGCGACGTGGCTAAATAATCTTTGTCCACAATAAACTTCATACCTCTCGATTGCATAATTCCTTTTCCATCAACAGACCACTCGGCCCAGAATTTAAGGATGGTTGAGAATATCGACCACTTCGCGGCCTTCGATGCAAAATGCCGCGTAGGTGGCCACAGGAGGGCCATCGAAGTCGCTGATTGACGGCATCTGATGTGATTCACGCATACATATGACCGCCAATGGAGCAGATATCGGCCTTGATGACACTGAGCGGATGGTCGTGATGATTATTAAAAGCAAAAACATTCAACTAATAAATTGATTTACAACAATATTATGGTGCTTACATTTGTTAAATTGTTTTGCCTATAAGGCTACTTGTGTAGCCAATATTCAAAACAGTTTTCCGGAGCGGTCATTCATGGCGCCATGTAGGTTTTATGATTCTATGGTTTTACGTACCATGGCAAAAGATAAAGATTGTGAACTGATTGACTCTGCGCAAGGATTTGAACATCAGGATTTAGGAAAATACGCATTCACTATGAAAAAAAACAAACACAACCCAAGTCGCACAGCGATACCAAAACCCGCTCATCCTCTGCATCGGCGTGAACCCCTGCCTTGGCAACAACCCAAACTCACTGCGGCAGATCCGCAAGCTCCGAGTCGTGTACAGGCGATCCTCGACAGTCCCAGCTATCGGCAGGCGGATCAGGATGTTAGTTTTCTCAATCTGGATGAAACCCGTGGCGTGCGCTTGCAAATCGACTACCAAAAACCGGAGTTCTTGCTCGAGCAACACGGTATCCAACATACTATCGTTGTGTTTGGTAGCACACGTATTCATGAATCAGCCGCCGCGCAATTGAAAGTCGATACGTTGCGCGCACAACTCGATACGGACCCCGACAACGCCGAACTGCAACGACGCCTCACTGTTGCAGAACGTATTCTGGCCAAGACGCACTACTACGATGTCGCCCGCGAACTCGGCCAGTTGGTAGGCAATGCCGGTGAAGGACCGGATGACTGCCGGCTGGTTATAATGACAGGCGGTGGTCCCGGTATGATGGAGGCCGCCAATCGCGGTGCCTATGACGTCGGCAGCAAATCAATCGGCTTGAATATCAACCTGCCGCACGAGCAATATCCCAATCCTTACATAACACCTAATTTGTGTTTTCGTTTTCATTACTTTGCGTTGCGCAAACTGCATTTTCTGCTGCGCAC
>JASFLF010000364.1:0-4647 GCA_050118235.1 Gammaproteobacteria bacterium
GCGGTGACTGGCCACACCACATGCCGTTACACCACAACAAAATGTCCTTAGCGTTAGTGAAATCCCAGGGGCTGCCGGCGTTTTTATTGCCAACTAATTTTTGCATACTTTCCCACATGGACGACAAGATGGATGATCCGGTTTTCTTGGTGACGCCCAATTTGCCAAGCGCCACGGCTTTGACGGCGTCATTGGTTTCTTTGTCAAAGGTAGTAAATGGGATATTGATGGAACCGGGGATGGTGCCTTTTTCATGCCACGATGGCGTGCGCGCGTCAATAACCACACCTTGACCGGTGTTAAGTTTTTTCTCCATGAAGTCCAGAAATTCCAGTTCGCCAACCGTCGTAACTCCCGGCGCTACATGCAGGGGTTGGATACAAAACGGGGGGCATTTGCGCGAGGTTTTGGTGAATCCACCCGTGAGCACATGGTTTTGGTCTTGAATACGCTGGATGCGAAACGGTTTGCTCTCATGCGCGGTTTCCACATAAGGTAGGTCTGGCGCTATATTAACATCCAGTGCAAATAGGTGATTGCTCCACAGTAAAAGCAATGCTAAACCAGAGATTCTCCAGGTGGCTAGAGTGTTGCTAAACATGCCTCGTTCCTCGCTTTTGTCACAGTTGTGGTTGTCATTATTAATTTTTATTTATTGCTTTCGAAGTACAGGTCGAAAATCAGTTTGCTGGCGGCCGACATTTTCTTCTCTTGGTTATAGTGTCTCACCACTTTGTTTTGGTCTACCGGGGTCAATTTTGTGTAGAATTTGTAAGTTGACGGGAGTTCAAACTCCAAGAGTTTTTCGAAATTTTCTTTGGCGCTGTTTTTCACCCCTTTCACATCCTGGGAAGAAGGGGAAGTGGCGTTTTGGGTATTGGTTGGTTTTTGAGTCAGTGATCCGGTGTCGTCTGCTTCGGATTCCAGTGCTTTGAGATAGTCATCGTCCGCGGCTATGGCTGGTACTGTGAATAATGCACACACAACCAAAGCGTATAAGAGCCGTTTATGACTTTTGAAAATGGGAGTAAAAATCAATAAATTACCACTACACGGTGATTTAACGCCGTCTAACATTTATGCACCCCTGGTTTAAGATTGACAATTGAAGCGATTAACACTGGTTGTTATATCTTTGTTATTTTTATGCAGTGTTAAACGTCAATAAACACCTGGCTGGTAACTTTTATTCTCGCTGTGGAGTATTTTTTTTATGCTTCATTCCATTGCGCATTTTGAGCGTGACGTGGTGTTGTGACGCACTCGTCCGCCAGGCTCGATTGTGCCGCATTCAAAGTGCGTAAGCAAGCAGCGGCATTGCCAATTGCCGAGATTACCTATTGAAATGACTGAGTTTTTTATTTGAGCTAACGGCAGAATAACATGGTCCGACCATCTCTGACTTTATCGGATAAATCCCGGAAAACTTAAGTTTTCTTTGGAATTCGAGTCAGAAACAAGCGCTTATTCAGTGACTTGGCCTCTAACCTGCATTTAAAAGCCACGGAATCTAAACCCAATTTTGTTACCGACCGAGACACCCCTTATGGTACTGTTTGCCCGCACAGTCAAAGATAAAGCCATGACCGCGCTGGTTCCTGCCGAGCAAGGACTGGCTGTTGCTACCGTAATCAATGATAGCGGCGCAAAACCTGTATTGATCAATTGTGACTACGTATCATGCACTAGCGCGGGTTGTGATGCGGAATTTGTCAAGAAACAAGTCAAATCGCTTCGCCTAGCCAACCGGCCATGCACAACCACTATGAATTTGGGCGAATACACTATCTTGAGTGTGGAGGCGCCCGATGTGCCTTTGGCGGAACTGCGGGCCGCGGTGCGCTGGCAGATTAAAGACTTGATCGATTTTCACATTGATGACGCCGTGCTTGATGTGTTTGATGCGCCGGCCAGCGGTGCCGATAAACGGCGTCATAATTTGTATGTGGTGGTATCGCGCATGACCACCGTGAAGCAACATATTAACCACTTGCAAGCGGCGGAATTGAATCTCACGACCATAGACATCCCCGAGCTGGTGATCCGTAATATTTGCGCCTATTGCCCGGAAGACATCAACGGCATGGTATTTATCTACTTGAGCAAGGATAAAGGCGTTTTTACCATTACCAAAGATGCGACGCTATATTTGGCGCGCAGTCTGGATTTTGGCTATGAGCAATTGGTTCGTTCTACCGCCAACGCCGGGGAGTTGTCCGGTGATGATTTCAATCCGGAATTCGACCGAGTCGTTCTGGAGGTGCAGCGTTCGTTGGACTATTACGACCGCTATTTTTCCCAACCAAATGTAGCGAAAATCCTGATCAGCCCCACCGAAGAGGCTATCCCGGGGCTAGCGGAATATCTAAGCCGCAATATAGGCATCGCCACATCGATTCTCGATGTCAATGAGATTGTTGACAGCTCCACACCCCTGGACGCGCAGCGGCAAGCACAATGTTTGCTGGCTATCGGAGCGGCATTGCGCCAGGAAAAAAAGGCGTTATGATTGTGGCTGGTGGTTCGTTGTTCGTGATTCGTGCTTAGTGGAATGCGCAACTCTGGCCTGCGATGCTCCGATTAAACTATTTTTGCCCACGGAATCAGAGGACACAGAGACTAACAGCGGTTGTTGAATAGTTTCGACTAGATGTTGGTGGGAACGAGTAAACCACTAACCACTAACCACTAACCACTAACCACTAACCACTAACCACTAACCACTAACCACTAACCACTAACCACTAACCACTAACCACTAACCACTAACCACTTACGCCAGCACATCCTGCTCTTTGTCCGCTTCCATTCCCAGTTCTTTGATCTTGCGGGTTAAGGTATTGCGTCCCCAGCCGAGTAGTTTGGCGGCGTCCTGGCGGCGGCCGCCGGTGTGGGCAAGGGCCGATTCGATGAGGATTTGCTCGAAACGGGGCAGGGCGTTGTCCAGTAGAGTGGTTTCACCTTGGGAGAGTTTTTGGTCGGCCCAATGTTTTAAGGCTACTTCCCAGTCGTTGTTCGAGGCATCCTCGCTGCTGCTTTCGCGCAGCTCGGGCGACAAATCATCCATGTGGATGATTTGCCCCGGCGACATCACGGTAAGCCAGCGGCTGGTGTTTTCCAATTGGCGCACGTTACCGGGCCAGTCCAAGGTGGCCAGATACTGTTCCGTTTCTGAGTCCAGGCGTTTGGGCTCCATATTAAGCTCTTTGGCCGCTTTGACCAGGAAATGTTTGAGCAATAACGGCACGTCTTGTTTGCGTTCGCGCAGCGAGGGCATGTGGATGCGGATTACGTTGAGGCGGTGAAACAAGTCTTCGCGGAACCGGCCTGCTTTGACGCCTTCTTCCAGATTTTGATGGGTGGCGGCAATGATGCGTACATCCACTTTGATGGGAGTATGGCCACCCACGCGGTAGAATTCGCCGTCGGCCAATACCCTCAATAATCGGGTTTGCAGTTCCGCCGGCATGTCACCGATTTCATCGAGAAACAAGGTGCCGCCGTCTGCTTGTTCAAACCGGCCGCGTCGTTGAGTTTGGGCGCCGGTAAACGCGCCACGCTCATGACCGAACAATTCCGATTCTAATAAATCGCGGGGAATGGCGGCGGTGTTTAAGGCGATAAACGGTTGGTTGGCCCGGGGACTGTGTTTGTGCAACGCTTTGGCAACCAATTCTTTACCGGTGCCGGATTCGCCGGTGATCATTACCGTAATTTTAGAACGGGACAATCGACCGATGGCGCGAAATACCTCTTGCATGGATGGTGCTTCGCCGATGATTTCCGGCATTTCCCCGCCATTGGCCGGCTCCTGGTCGGCAAACAGGTTTTGTTTGTGTTGAATGGCGCGAAATACCAGCTCTACTGCTTCGTCCACATCGAAGGGTTTGGGTAAATATTCGAAGGCCCCGCCTTGATAAGCGGAGACGGCGCTGTCCAGATCGGAGTGTGCCGTCATGATAATCACCGGCAGGGTTGGGTAGTGCTCGTTGATTTTGCCCAACAACTGCAATCCATCCATACCCGGCATGCGCACATCGGTAATGATGGCGTCGGGTTGCTTATGGGCTAGCAACTCGATTAAGCCGGAGGCGCTGTCAAAACATTCCACGGCAAGATTGGCTTGTTTGAGTGCTTTTTCCAACACCCAACGAATGGAGCGGTCGTCGTCTATGATCCAGATTTTAGCTTTATTGCTCATATGAATTCTCGCCTATTTTTCAGATTTTAGGTGGTTCGCCTCTACCGGTATCATCACGCTGAAAACGGTGTGGCCGGGTTGGCTTTCGCACATAATGATACCGTCGTGCTGTTGAATCAGGGTTTGGGCGATGGAAAGGCCTAAGCCGGTGCCTTCCGGCCGGTGGCTGACCATGGGATAGAAAATACTTTCCAGAGCGTGTTCGGGAATTCCGGGGCCGTTATCGATGATATCCACCTGGCACACCAGCTTATGGCGGATGTGGCCAATGGTAAATTGCCGTAAGGCGCGGGTGCGCAGAGTGATGACACCACTATTGCCCACAGCTTGGATGGCATTGCGCACGATGTTTAGCAGGGCTTGGATGAGTAAATCCCGATCGGCGTTGATTTCGGGAATACTGGGATCATAGTCTTTTTTCAATATGATTGCGTCACTGACATCCG
>JASFLF010000365.1:0-4642 GCA_050118235.1 Gammaproteobacteria bacterium
CGCCACCGGCGCGCTGGAAATTAGTCCGCACCAACGCCCACGCCTCGGGCGACAGCGCGCGACGTTGCAACCCTTCGATGATATGCGGCTTATCCAGCGTATCGCCGGGATACAGATTGTGGGATTTAGAGCCCACGGTATGTACACCGGCGCCTTTCATTTGCTTGACGATAAAACAGCTCAAGGTACCATTCAACGCGAACTGTGCGGCTTTGTTCATGCCTTCGATTACGGCGCGGGTAAACGCCAACCGCTGCTCATGGGAAAAATAGCTACTGTCCACATAGGCCGACGACTGGCCGGAATCGTCAAAGTCTTTGGCATCCACCAACACAACTTCTTTAAAACCATGACCTTTCCAATAGGCAACCATTTGTTCGTTGCTCATGGTGGAAACCATGGCATGGTGTTCCTGGCTGTAGCCGTTCCAGACCAACACCGGCAGGAAATTGGTGATGAGCGGATACGCCGTATTAAAGTGCATCATGGCCGACAATATGTACGGTTCGCCCATGCCTCCGTCGCCCATGGTGAACGGGAATAAGGTATCGCGGTGCAAATATGCCCCGGCCATGGCGAAATGCTGGCCCTGGCCCAACGGTCCGGCGGGCGCCAATATACCGGGTATGGCACCGGACAAGTGTCCTAATAAACCGTGACGCTCGCGAAACCGGTCGCGCAGTTGTTGCACGGTTTTGATTCCCATCTCTTCCAGCGAAGTATCCAAAAACATGGCGCTGTAAAATCCCGGCGCATGGTGGCCTACTTCCGTAATGATATTCGTGTGGCCTAACATCACTAAGGCCGCATAGGCCTCGGCACTGCTGGCGAAGCCACCGGGGTGGCCGGAGCCTTTGGCGCCGCACACTTGCAAGGTCAGATAGCGTAAGGCATCCGCCCCCAATAACGTTTGATACACAGCCGCTGCGCTGCCGGGATCGGCGACGGCGGTTTGTCCTTCGGCAATCGCCGCGGCAGAAGCCAATTGAGTGAAATTTGGCCAATTCTCGCCAACATATTGGATTCCTTCACAAAATTCAGGTCTTATACGCTGATCTTGAATAGCGGTAGCGTTCATGGCGTCTCCTAGTAGATTCATTTTAGTGGTCATGTCATGTGGCGCAGGGTGAAAAATACGGGCTAATGCCACTTTAGAAATAACATAGCGGATTACTAAGTATTTCACAATACAATATCGTTTTCATATTATGAAATTTAAGTTATACTTTTGCCTCTATACGAGGTATCGCAAACCTCGATTTGGGCATGTAGCGATTGCTGAGCGCACGAAAAACTAAATACATTTCCGCAGCTTAACGTGAGCACACTACGAAAGGCGCGCTACGTAATATTAACTATGTTTTACGCCTTACTCTAAGGAAGCCGGTATGACCGATACGATGAACGACGACCATAACCATAAAAGCTACGAGAAAAGCAACGCCAGACCCACTTCTTCCATTCAAGTCATTGACCGCATGGTGGCCCTGCTGGATGCCATCGCAGCCAACAACGGCACGGCTTCATTGAAATTTCTTTCCGCCGACACCGGATTGCACACTTCGACAGCGTTTCGCATTCTCGCATCGCTGCAGACCCATGGATTAATCGAACGCGATGCCCATGGGGCTTATCGTTACGGTCATAAAATGCGGGATTATGGCAGCCGGGTGCGAACCGGCACAGATCTTCGCGAAGAAGCTCTCCCTATAATGAATTGGTTACGGGATCAAACCGGGGAGACGGTAAACTTAACGGTGCGCGAAGGCGATGAAGTGGTTTATATCGAACGTGCGCTATCCAACCGTATGATGCGAGTGGAGCAAGTCATCGGCAGCCGGGCGCCATTACACGTCACCGCGGTAGGCAAGCTGATATTAGCCGAAAATGGAAAACAAGCCTGTATAGACTATGCCACACGCTCCGGGCTGCCCCGTTACTCGCCGAATACCATTACAGACGCTGACCAACTCGTCAACGAAGCCACTGAGGCCTTGGCCAATGGCTATGCGCGCGATAACGAAGAAGCCGAACTCGGTGTCGCCTGTATCGGCGTATTGATTCGAGACGCCAACAATACCGCTTTGGCGGGTTTGTCCGTCTCCGCCCCAAGGGAAAGGCATCAAGACCATTGGGTTGATTTACTCAAACAAGCCGGCAAGAGAATATCAGAAAGAATGGGCAATGTTAGTGCAACCCAACCGTAGACTGTATTTGCATTAAAAATAATAGCAAAATAGGCTATAAATACATTGGATAATTATCTTACAATCGACGTTGAAAACCCTCTCTAAATCCATAAGGCGACTCGATGCAATTTTCAGCATTCAACAGGCTACTATTTAACAAACTGCTAATTGTATTCATGTTTGTACTTTTCTTGGGCGGTTGCGCAGGATTGGAAAAACACATCCAAACTCCTACCGTTCATTACGCCGGCAACCACATCAAAAACGTGAGCTTGTATGACGCCTCCGTAGATTTTTTAATCCACGTGGACAATCCCAATCCCATATCCCTACCCGTCCAAGGACTGAATTACACCGTGGACATCAACAACAAAAAAATGTTGTCCGGTTCGGCGCAGCCTGGAACGCAAATTCCGGCAATATCGGGGATCGACATAAGCTTGCCGGTGGTCATTCGTTATGAAGAGTTTCTGGACGGGCTGCAACAATTAATGCATCAGGATTCTTACGCTTATGCCATAAAAGGCGATATAGACTTAGGCTTTTTCAAAGTTCCTTACCATGCCAGCGGATCCATTCCGTTGCCAAAGCTGCCGCAAATCCAACTCAAATCCATTAGTGTGGAAAAGTTTTCCTTCGATGGCATCGAAACCGCGATGCGATTTAGCATCAACAACGCCAATGATTTCCCCCTGGTAGCCAATGGTTTGTCTTACCAATTGCTGCTTAATAACATTGCCACCCTATCCGGGAACAACACCGACGCCATCAACGTCGCGGCAAAATCGGACAGCACATTTGAAATAATCAGTAAATTTAGCTTAATGGAGTTAGGTAAGGTATTGGACACCTTGCGAAAAAGCAATAGCGTCAATGCCACCCTGAAAGGCGAACTTGATGTGCCCGCCGCGGACAATCAAACCAAAAGCATACCGTTTAGCTGGTCGGGGGAGACTGCGATTGTTCGTTAGGGATAAGTTTATGAAACCCACCTCCTCCACTAGATAATGTTCAGGCATTGACGCCATTCATCGAACAGATTTTTATCAGCCGCCGCCACCGCAGAGCGTGATTCCAATTTACCACTGAAAACCGCCTCACCTTCCAAGGTGCAAGAATAGCCACCGGCCTCATTTAGAATAAGCCAACCAGCCGCGTAGTCCCACAGTTTTTGTTTACCATGCAGATAGACATGGCCCCGTCCTGCGGCAATCCAACACCAGTCCAGCGCCACCGAGCCAAAGCTGCGCTGCGAGGCATAAGGCGGATTCTGCGCCAGTCTACCGGCCAGGTCTTTATGCAATCTTTTGAAATCAACCACACCAATGCATTTATTCAGCGGTACTGTTATCGGCTTTACTGTTAATAGCTGGTTGTTTAAGTAAGCCCCTTGACCTTTAATGGCGCTGAACATTTCCTGCCTAACCGGGTCGTACACCAACCCTAGTATTACTTCGTCATTCTTTATCAATGCCATAGACACGGAAAAAAATGGAATGGCGGCCGCGAAATTACTAGTACCGTCCAAGGGATCTAATATCCAGACACCGTGAGGCGACCCGGCAAACTCCCGTTGCTGTTCCTCGGCGCTCATTTCTTCACCCACAAAGCCAATCTCCGGCCATAACATTTGTAAAGCTGTTTTCACCCGGCTCTGCATAGCCAAATCCGCTTCGGTGATGATGCTGCCGTCTTGTTTCACTGCCACTGCAACCCGCTTAAAACGCGGCATGATTTCATCGCCCGCACACTCGGCGAGGATATTTTTGATTCTAGCTAACGTGGTTTCAAACTCTTTCATGGGGGTGATTCCAAACTTTCATTATTTGCGGCTCATAGTAACACCGCGGAACGGGGATGTCGGTAATTATAAACCTATTCATGCGTGAATTTTAAAATCCATCTTCAGCCGCAAAACCCACGTTAATCCTTGGGTTGAAATACTTCGGTCAATGCCCACCTAAGCTGTTATGAAATCCGCTTCTACAGTAATATTTGACAATACCTATACCCGCTTACCACGAAACTTTTATAGCCGGGTAATTCCCAAACCACTGCAAAACTCACATTTAATTAACTTTAATAAAAAAGCCGCGCAAATCATCGGCTTGAATGATGACCTTTGCAATGACCCCACATTGTTAAACGCCTTGGCAGGCGTCGAGTTGCTGCCTGACATGGACCCTATTGCCACTGTCTATGCGGGCCATCAGTTCGGCAGCTTTGTGCCGCAATTGGGCGACGGGCGCGCCATTCTGTTAGGCGAAACACGTAACCACCTTGGTGAGTCCTGGGACTTACAACTCAAAGGTGCCGGCGTGACGCCTTATTCCCGCGACGGTGACGGGCGCGCTGTATTACGTTCCACGATCCGCGAATATTTATGCAGTGAAGCCATGCACGGCTTGGGCATTCCCACCACCCGTGCTTTATGCCTGTTTGGCAGTGATGAA
>JASFLF010000366.1:0-4640 GCA_050118235.1 Gammaproteobacteria bacterium
GGTTTCCAGTGCCGCATCGAACTCGCTCAACATCCCTAGGCTGAACGCACTGTCTGAAGCAATCCGCTGATGACAAGAAAGTTTAGCCGCTGCTTTCTGCGCATTGGCCTTGACCAGGCGGTATAGAGCAAGGTGATCCGGCGTTTGTTCCACTCGCTGCCACTGCATTTTATCGCTTAAAGCCGCTTTTAGAGAATTCAAAACATGTTCGCTGCGTAATAAGATATACAAGCCGGATTCCAGGCCTGATACGCGGTGAACAAAAAGTACCAAATGAATTCTCGGTTGCCAGGGTATTGCGTCCCAAGGTGGTGTTTGAGCTCGCGGTATAAGCATGTCCAGCATTCGGAAAAAATCATCCGCTTCGATGCTGGTGATTCCATCAAACATTTGCGCACTGCGGCGTCGTTGAATGATTTCCTTGGCTTGCAGGTTGGAATTACACGGCAGGGGAGGCGGCAGGTCGCCGGGCATCCATTGCGCCGAGGCTGGTTGTTTCAAGGTGCGGGTAGCTTGTGCGACTTCTTCTATGATGGGCCAGTCGTACAAGTGTTGTTGATCAAGTATATTAGCCGTTCCCGACCACTTGCCATGTTGACTGTAGTGGAGAACTTCTTCGATGTCATTATTGTTGGTTTCAGAGTTATTAGGAATAATTCTCAACAATAGATCCGGGTGTTCCCGCTCGGCTGCGCCAAAGTCTTTTGCACGGTTCAAACCCAACAATTGTTCCGTAGTGTCATCATCCGCAAGGGAAACCAGTTCGGCGGACCAGCCAAGCAGAGCGCAAGCATAGCGAATTGCCGCTAGCGCGTGACCTGTATCCAATTGGCAGTAGCGAAATGCCCGTTCACCGTATTTCCATGCTTCGCGCCAGAACACGCTGCTTAATCCAATCAATACACTGGGTTTAGGTATTGGTGCAGTTGGAAGCGAAAAAAAACAGCGTTGTTCCAAAACATGATCATAACTAACGTAGTGATACACTCCAGGATCCAGGTCTACGATTCCAGTATTGATGACATAGGCCTCGGTAGGATGCAAGTTGCCACTGGACGGATTACAGCGTAGCGCCCAGCGATCACCATGGTATTCTTTCCAAGCTGCAAGACCCATGGAGAGTTCCAGCAGGATACCTATGGATTGTAGGTTTAATTCGCTAGATGCATTGTTATCGTATAATTCGCAGTAACCAATTCCTATGTCTTGTTTTGACAATGGCAGTTGGATTCGTTGGGCTCCTTCATAGTGTCGAAATGGATTGGGTTGCATGGACCAATCCAAAGTTTCCGGTCCGTTGGCGTATTGCTCGAAACGGTGTTTGGTTTGCAGATGATAGCGGCGAACGCAATCAATTGGCGTTGTATATTTCAGCACGATAGGTCTATTGTCCTTGCTCGGCAGTCAATTCAACACTTCTAATTTCCTCAGGCCAACAACCTACCGGTGGGCCAAGGCTTAGATCCTGGTTTTCAAATCTAACTAAATACAATGTCACATCGGGTTGTTCTTCAAAGTGACCGATATTGACAAGCACACCCCGTGTCCCTTCTTTTGCAATCAATTCGTTTTCCGGATAATCCGGGATGCTGCCATCATTTCGCAGTTCTTGGGCGGCGTAAACCGTATCTCCAGGCTCAAGTGCTTTTAGGTTCATTTTGGGCTCCTTAGTGGTTGTTAAATTGTAGCAAAGGCGACAAAGGTTTTGTTTGGTGTTATACCCGACAATAGCTATGCGATATTGTTGGTTATATTTCAATACAATAATCAATAAGTTATAAAGTAGTTTCGCTGTGGCATACGCTTTGCACTAGCTGCTATGAACAGTGGCTAATAGACAAGTGCAATTCATTTGCCAAGGAGAAAGAAGATGATCAATTTATCAGATAGCGCGGTGTTAGCAGTAAGCCGGTTTATCAGCTCAGCTGAGACACCAGTGGCCGGGCTACGTATTAGTGTTGCGGGTGGAGGTTGTTCCGGATTTCAATACAGCATGAAGCTCGAAGAAACCCCTGCGATGGAAGATATGGTAGTAAATTGTGGTGATGTAAAGGTTTTCATCGATCCAGCCAGCGCGCCTTATTTGGATAACGTGTCGGTTGATTTCGTTGATAATATTGAGGGCAGCGGTTTTAAGTTTCACAATCCCAACGCGACAGCGTCTTGTGGATGCGGAAACTCATTTACCGTGTAGCGTAAACAGTGTGTATGGCAGATTAGTTACAGATATATAGGGGTCAAGTTATGTGGGATTATTCGGAAAAAGTGAAAGAGCATTTTTACAATCCAAAAAATGCAGGCGCTGTTAAAGAAGCAAACGGCACAGGCGACGTGGGCTCTTTGAGCTGCGGTGATGCACTACGATTGACGTTAAAAGTCGATCCCGAGACAGAGATTATTCAAGATGCGGGATTCCAAACATTCGGCTGCGGTTCAGCTATTGCGTCTTCGTCGGCATTAACGGAAATCATTAAAGGCATGACATTAGATGAAGCATTGAAAGTGTCGAATCAAGACATTGCCGATTATTTGGATGGACTGCCTCCCGAGAAAATGCATTGCTCGGTAATGGGGCGAGAAGCGTTACAAGCGGCGGTGGCCAATTACCGCGGCGAAGTCTGGGAAGACGATCATGAAGAAGGCGCCTTGGTGTGCAAGTGTTTTGCGGTTGACGCGGTAATGATTGAAGATACTATCAAAGCTAACAATTTGCGTACGGTTGAAGACGTTACCAACTACACCAAAGCAGGCGGCGGTTGTTCTTCTTGCCATGAAGGTATTGAAGAAATACTCACTAAGGTGCTTGCTGAGCGTGGTGAAACATTTGATCCAAGTTATAGCGCACCACAGCCAGCCGTTGTTCCTGTAGAAAGTGCTCCGGCAGCAGCCAGTGGCGGTGGAATGACCAACTTGCAACGAATTCGTCGTATCGAAACGATTCTTGAATCGCTGCGTCCGCAATTGGTTGCCGACGGTGGCGATGTTGAATTGGTGGAGGTCGATGGCAATACGGTGTATGTCAACATGACCGGTGCTTGTTCCAATTGCCAAATGGCGGCAATGACCATTGGCGGAATTCAACAACGTTTGATGGAAGATTTAGGTGAGTTCATCAAAGTGGTTCCCGCCAGCCAAATGCCAAAACTCGCCAGTATAGGAGGTTAAGTCATGTCAGGCATCTATATGGATAACAATGCGACAACACAAGTCGATCCGGTTATAGTCGAAGCGATGTTGCCGTTTTTCACCGATCAGTTCGGCAATCCATCTTCAATGCACAGTTTTGGCAACAAGGTCGGCATGGCCATTAAAAAAGCCAGGCAGCAAGTGCAAACGTTGTTAGGTGCCGAATTTGATTCGGAAATCGTATTTACTTCTTGCGGTACAGAGTCGGATTCCACAGCGATCTTATCAGCGTTGAAAGCTCAGCCGGATCGTAAGGAAATAATCACTTCGGTGGTAGAACATCCGGCGATTCTCAGTTTGTGCGAATATCTGGAGAAAGACGGTTATACCATTCATCGTTTGAGTGTGGACGGTAAAGGCCGTTTAGACCTCAACGAATATAAAAAGTTGTTGTCCGATAAAGTGGCTATTGTGTCTATTATGTGGGCCAACAATGAAACCGGTACCTTGTTCCCAGTGGAACAAATGGCGGAAATGGCCAATGCCGCCGGTGTGATGTTTCACACCGACGCGGTACAAGCCGTTGGCAAGATGCCGATCGATTTGAAAAACAGTAAGATCGATATGCTGTCCTTGTCAGGCCACAAGCTGCATGCGCCCAAAGGGATAGGGGTATTGTATTTACGCCGAGGCACGAGATTTAGACCGTTGTTAAGAGGTGGTCATCAAGAGCGTGGTCGACGCGCAGGCACCGAAAACACCGCCTCTATTGTAGCATTGGGTAAAGCCTGCGAACTGGCCATGGAACACATGGAATTCGAAAACACCATGGTAAAAGCCATGCGCGATAGGCTGGAAGAAGGCGTGCTGGATTCTGTCTCGCACTCATTTATTACCGGTGATATCGACAACCGTTTGCCAAACACCGCGAATATAGCGTTTGAGTATATCGAAGGCGAAGCCATATTGATGTTACTCAACAAGGCCGGTATTGCGGCATCCAGTGGTTCGGCTTGTACCTCAGGCTCATTGGAGCCTTCTCATGTTATGCGGGCGATGGGAATACCGTATACAGCAGCCCACGGCACCATTCGCTTCTCGCTATCGCGTTATAACACCATGCAGGAAGTGGAAGAGGTGATTTCGGCCATACCGCCCATTATGGAAAAACTACGCAAACTTTCCCCATATTGGAGCGAAAACGGTCCGGTGGAAGAACCGGAAAAAGCGTTTGCGCCTACGTACGCTTAATATGCAGTTAAACTGTATCCCAGTTCCTTATCTAGCATCTGCCATTGCTAGTCCTCAAGGGGGCGCGTCCGAAAGGGCGCGCTTTTATTTTTTATAACTATACTTTTTATAACTCAAGTATCGGAGTTCTTATTGGCGCTAGTGTAGTGTTTCATATAAAACGTGCATTTAGAAAGCCGCTCAAAGCGCGAGTGCGAGGCGCAGAGCGCAGGGAATGTCGGCTACCTTTCCAAGGTCTGCACCAACAGTAGGCGCTTTAGGCG
>JASFLF010000367.1:0-4637 GCA_050118235.1 Gammaproteobacteria bacterium
GCGGCGCCCGTATGCAGGAAGCCTTGTTTTCCTTAATGCAAATGGCTAAAACCAGCGCGGCATTGGCCAAACTGCGCAAACGGGGTTTGCCTTTTATCAGCGTCATGACCGATCCGACCATGGGCGGTGTATCGGCCAGTTTAGCCATGCTGGGCGACATCAATGTTGCCGAACCCAAGGCGTTGATCGGTTTTGCCGGCCCACGGGTAATCGAACAAACTGTGCGTCAAACCCTGCCGGAAGGATTTCAGCGCAGTGAATTTTTATTGGAACACGGTGCCGTGGATATGATTGTCGACCGCCGGCAAATGCGCGATGATTTGGCGGCGATATTATCGGCGTTGACCCATCAGGCGACTCCGGTTTAATTGATCCCCTGTTGTTGCAGTATGCGCTAAAACAGTTTAACCATCGGTACAAATCACATCGCTTACACCAAAGAAACAAATTGCAGAGCCTCTCATGCGCTTCGATAACGTTGCCGACTGGTTAGCGTATCAGGAATCGCTCAATGTCAAATCCATCGATTTAGGCCTGGAACGGGTCAAAGTGGTTTACGACCGTTTGCAGCTCGCGCCCCGTTGGCGGGCGGTGATTACAGTGGCCGGCACCAATGGCAAAGGCTCCTGCGTTGCCATGTTGACCTCCATGCTGACACAAGGCGGTTATCGTGTGGGAACGTATACATCCCCTCATTTGTTTCGTTACCACGAACGCATTTGTCTAAATGGCCAACCGGTGAACGATACCACGCTGTGTGAGGCTTTTGAAAAGGTGGAAGTAGCGCGCGATCAAGTGGCATTGACGTATTTCGAGTTCGGCACCTTAGCGGCGCTAGTGATATTCGCGCAGGCTACACTGGATGCAGTGGTGCTTGAAGTGGGTTTAGGGGGCAGATTGGATGCGGTCAATATCATAGATCCCGATGTGGCTTTGATTACCGCGCTGGACATTGATCATGTGGATTGGCTGGGGTCTGACCGGGACAGTATTGCCAGGGAAAAAGCCGGCATTATGCGCCCTGGTAAACCCATGGTGTGTATCGATCCTGATCCCCCGCAATCACTGCACGAGCAGGTGGGACAGTTGGGCGCGGAGGCTTACTTTATTAACCGGGATTTTTCCTGTGAGGCGATGGATGAGTCCCACTGGCGTTGGTGCGGTCCGCAATCTTCGGTAAATTATCCTTATCCGCCGTTAGTGGGCGAGTTTCAATTACAGAACGCCGCAGGCGCCATCATGTGCCTGGCGCTTTTAAAACAGTGTTTACCGTTAAATGAACAAAGCATTGCGGAAGGACTCAAAAGCACGGCTATTGCCGGCCGGTTTCAAGTGATGCCCGGCGAGGTGGTCCGGATTTTCGATGTAGCGCACAATACGCAAGCGGCCCATGCACTGGCATCGAATCTTAACAATACGCCATGTACCGGCCGGACACTGGCCGTGCTGAGCATGTTAGAGGACAAACCCATTGCGCAAGTTGCACATGTTATGGCGCCGGCAGTGGATCGTTGGTATGTAGGTGCCTTACAAGTGCCACGAGCGGCAAACGTTGAATATTTGGCGGATCAAGTGCGCAAAGGGCTTGTAGACGACCGCGCCGAAGTTTGCGTATCGACTGGTATAGAAAGCGCCTATGGCGCGGCCTGCGACGCCGCTGCAAAAGGTGATCGTATTGTAGTGTTCGGCTCTTTTTACACGGTTGCGGCAGTGCTGCCATTAGCGCAAAAAATGAGCGTATAATTACGGCATTTGCCGCAATACATTGAGAAAGAATTCGAGGAATAGTGTGGATATTTTGTTAAAACAGCGTCTGGTGGGTGCGATTGTCCTAATCTCTTTGGCGGTAATTTTTCTGCCCATGTTGTTTACCGGACCGGACGAAGAAGAGCAAAAATTCGAATCCAGTATTCCGGCCGAACCTGTATATGAAATCAAATCGCCACAAGTCTCCGTACCGTTGCCACTGCCGTCGCCAGCACTGGAAAAAGTACCTTTGAGCGAGCCGGTGATCAAAGAAGAAATAGCCCAGGCAAAAACTGAATCTCCAACAGAGCCACA
Source organism: Gammaproteobacteria bacterium (assembly GCA_050118235.1). Taxonomy (GTDB): domain Bacteria; phylum Pseudomonadota; class Gammaproteobacteria; order SZUA-152; family SZUA-152; genus JAJDNG01. Next base: position 2,062 of record JASFLF010000367.1, read on the forward strand.
AAAATCGGCAACGCAACCAACCAAGCAAGAAGCGAAGCAACAATCGCAACAACCAAAGCAACAATCGACGCAACGACCTGATTCGCAAAACAAACCGCCGGCGGAGCTCGCGCCGGCGGTCGCAGTCGCAAAACCAGTGCCTGAGCCCGCCCGCGCTGCTAAAGAAGCCAGCACACCCCCTACGCCGGCCATTAAACCCAGCAATGTCACCGGTTGGGTGGTGCAAGTGGGTAGTTTTAGCCAAAAAGCCAATGCCGAAAAATTGCGCGACAAACTGCGCAAAATGGGCATGGCCAGCTTTGTGGCGACGGGAACGAGTAATGGCAAAAAAGTCTATCGCGTGCGGGTGGGGCCGGAAATAGACCGCGCCGATGCGGAAAAAACCAAGGCGAAAATCAAGGAACAAACCAAGTTAAACGGTTTAGTGATGAAATATCCCTGAAGGTGACCTTGTGGTATATCAGGGTTATTTTCCATTTAGTTTACCGCCGCGGTTTGGTAAAATTCGCGTTCGTGCGGGCAACCCCTCTCATCCGGGTGGAATAGGTGGACTAATAGTTGTTAAGTGATAAACAGCCGCTGTGCGGCGGTCAACAAGTAGTTAGCAGCAATGGTTTGGGTTGATTTTGTCATCCCTGTCATTATCACAATCTCCGCAGGTATCAGCCTGATGCGAGGTTTTGTCCGCGAAGCATTGTCATTACTGGGATGGGTGGTTGCGTTATGGGTGGCGTTACGATTCTCAAACAGCCTGGCGGAATTGTTTTTAAGCAGCATTACTATTCCTTCTCTGCGCATAATTATCTCATTTACCATCTTATTCGTTTTGACTCTAATACTCTCAACATTAATCAACCACTTGGCGTCACATTTAGTGGATAAGACAGGTCTTACCGGCACCGATCGCTTGATCGGGATGATATTCGGTATCGCTCGAGGAGGAGTTGTCGTTGCCATGTTGGTGTTATTGGCGGGCTTGACTTCATTACCCAAAGATCCGTGGTGGCGTGAATCGGTTATGATCGGCCATTTTGAGCAGCTGGCCATCTGGCTGCAAACTACAGTCGCGCCGGAAATCGCCAGTCATTTCCCCCAAAACGGTTAGCAAACGGTTGGCACGCGGTTGTAAACATTTTTATTTGTTCTAACGAGAGGGCGCTCTGATGTGTGGCATTATAGGTATTGTAGGCAAGCAAGCCGTCAATCAAATGTTGTATGACGGTTTAACCGTGCTTCAACATCGTGGCCAGGACGCCGCCGGCATAGTGACTTGCGATAACGGCCGGCTGTATTTGCGTAAGAGCAACGGCTTGGTCCGCGACGTATTCCGCACCAGTCATATGCTGCGTTTGACCGGCAACATGGGCATCGGCCATGTCCGCTATCCCACTGCCGGTTGCTCCAGTTCCGCCGAAGCACAACCGTTTTATGTCAATTCACCGTACGGCATCTCACTGGCGCACAACGGCAATCTCACCAATGACGAACTACTAAAAGTCGATTTGTTCCGTGCTGACCGTCGTCATATCAATACCGACTCCGACTCTGAAATCCTGCTCAACGTCTTTGCTCATGAGTTGCAAGATACCGGTAAATTGAGCGTTGAGGCCGACGATATATTCAATGCGGTAAGCCGGGTACACGAGCGCTGCAAAGGCGCCTATGCCTGTGTCGCCATGATCACCGGTTTCGGCATTGTTGGTTTCAGAGACCCCCACGGCATTCGTCCTATTGTATTCGGCAAGCGGGAAACCGAGCACGGTACCGAATACATCATGGCTTCGGAAAGCGTTGCCATACAATCGCTGGGTTTTGAACTGGTGCGCGACATAGAGCCTGGCGAGGCAGTATTCGTGGATATAGATGGTAATTTATACACTAAACAATGCTCCGCCAACCCCGTGTTGTCGCCGTGTATATTCGAACATGTCTATTTTGCCCGGCCGGATTCCATTATGGATAATATTTCGGTGTATAAAGCGCGCTTGCGTATGGGCGAAAATCTGGCAAAAAAAATCCTCCGCGTGTACCCCAAACACGATATAGACGTTGTTATACCCATACCGGATACCAGTCGCACCTCAGCATTACCGTTGGCCAATAAGCTCGGGGTGATCTACCGGGAAGGCTTTGTGAAAAACCGTTATATTGGCCGTACGTTTATTATGCCGGGGCAGAAACAACGCAAGAAATCCGTACGCCAAAAATTGAACGCTATAGACTTGGAGTTTAAAGGCAAGAATGTGTTGTTAGTGGACGACTCCATCGTGCGCGGCACCACCTCCAAGCAAATTATCCAAATGGCCAGGGATGCCGGCGCCCGTAAAGTGTATTTCGCTTCCGCCGCACCGCCGGTGCGTTATGCCAATGTCTACGGCATAGATATGCCCTCGAAAACCGAACTGGTGGGCCACGACCGCGATGAAGCCCAAATATGCGCGGAGATCGGCGCCGATTGGCTGGTATACCAGGATTTGGAGGATTTGATCGCTGCCGCCAAATACGGCAATCCCCGCGTGACGCAATTCGACACTTCGGTGTTTAATGGTGAATACATCACCGGTGATGTCACCTCC
>JASFLF010000368.1:0-4635 GCA_050118235.1 Gammaproteobacteria bacterium
TGCTATCGATATGCGTCTTAATGGTATCGAATATGCGCATTGGGAGACCGCTATCGATGATGTAATTAGTCAATGCCAGCGATACGCCGAGAATGATGAGGATACCCCCCACCATGATCATGGATTCGCGTATGATACGAGGCAAATCGCGCATGGGTATTTCTCTTTTGATGAGCACTTCCACGATGAGCACATACAGTACGGTGACCGCGGCGGCTTCCGATATGGCGAACAGGCCGGAATAAATGCCTCCGAGAACGATGAAAGGCAGCGGCAGTTCCCAAACCGATTCGCGCAACACTTTTACAACGTCCGCTTTGGTGGATTTGGGGGCGGTCGAGCGTGGTTGGCGTCTCTGCAGCATGCTGTATGCCGACAGCAGAAACATCATTAGCAATCCCGGTAATATGCCGGCAAGAAATAAATCGCCGATGCTGACTGTCACCTCCATGCCCATTTGCTGCACCACCACGCCGTATAGAATTAAAGGCAGAGAGGGCGCGAATAATAAACCTAAGCTTCCGGAACTGGTGATGAGACCTAGATTAAAATGCTCGCCATAACCGGCTTCTTTCAATGCGGGATACAATAGCGCTCCTAATGCGACGATGGTTACGCCAGAGGCGCCGGTGAAGGCGGTAAAAAACGCACAGGCGACGATGGCGACCATAGCCAACCCACCGGGTAGCCATCCCAGAAGTGTATTGGTGAAATACACCAGCCGATGCGGGGCCCGGCTTGCACCCAAGATATAACCGGCGAAGGTGAACAAAGGGATCGCTAGAAGCACAGGGGTTTCGGCCAAACGATAAATTTCGATGGCCATCACGGCCAAATCCACATCCTCGTTGTAAAAGCCGAACATAGCGCTGGCAGCGATCACGGCAAATAGCGGTGCGCCTAATAAAGTGATAATCAGCAAGACAACATTCATGAAGTTTGTCTCGGTGCAAACAATATCTGTACGCACTGCACAAAATGAATGAGATAGCGTATGGCCATAAGCCCGAAGGCCAACGGAATAATGGCTTCGAAAATCCAGGCAGGGATTCCCAAGACCAAATTCCGGGATTCGTGCTCCATTATTACAAACCGTCCTGCGTGGTACGCAATAATTCCCGTGACAACGGCGGTGAACAAACTGGTGAAAATACGGGTCGCTTGGCGTGCTTTTTCGTTCATCACTCGTGTCAGCACGTCAATGGTAATATGTTTGTTATCGCGGCTGGCGGCAAGCGCCCCAAGCAATGCCGCCCATAAAACCGTAATCCGTAACAAGGGGTCCGCCCATACAAGGCTTGTCTCGAACACATTGCGCAAAAGTATTTGCGTGCCCGCTAACAAAATCATTGCAATGAGTAGCATCGCCAATAGGCTGTCTTCGAAACCATGAACAATGGTGAGAACGCGGGCTAAGAGGGTCCGATCCGATTTATTTTTCATCTAGATGAGCTGCTGCATACGGATTGTATTGGCCGGAAGCGTGACTACGGTTGCGAAAATCACTCAAATATTGAATTAACAGATCGTACATTTGCTGAGTGTATACGCCTTTTTTACCCAGCGCTTCTGTGGATTGTTTGGCGATAACCTCCCAACGGTGTTGTTCTTCCGCGTTAACACTGATGAATTCGATGCCTTGATTCTGCAAGGCCATACGGGCCTGCGCGTCGTCCTTACGGTTCAGATCGTTTAACTTGTTCATGACCGTCTGCATCACTTCGAGCACTATCGTTTGGTCATTAGTGGAGATTTTGTTGAAAGCCCTTTTATCCATCACAAATTGACCTACTAAATAGAACAACGGAATGTCCGTAACATATTTAATGCGGGTGTGCCATTGAAAAGCGATGGCACCCATCGGGCTGGAGCCGATAGTATCAATCATGCCGGTTTGCAAGCCGGTGTATACATCCGACAACGGTAGGGGAACTGAAGCCAAATTGGCGATTTCATATACGGTTTGCGTGATCACATCACCTTCGGGCAGCCATAATTTCTTGTCTTTTAACTGATCTATACTCCGCACCGGTGTGTCAGACATAAGATAGGCAAATCCGCCGTCACTCATACCGAATAAAATCATGCCGTTTTTTGCCAGGCCTTTGCGGATTTCATCATCCATTTTGCTGCGTACGTAGTCCACCTCTGCATAGGAGCGAAACAAAAACGGCAAAGTGTATATCTGAATATCCGGATAAATCTCGGCCAAGCCACCGACGCTGAACGCGCCCCCGTGTAATTGTTGGATGCGCATTTTTTTTAATACGCTTTTTTCATTACCCATCACGCCCCCGGTGTAAAATCTAAATCGCACCCTGTCGCCGGTGCGCTGGGATATGGTTTGGGCCGCCGCGCGAATTTCTGTCATCCACGTCGTACCATCCGGTGCCAGAGTGGCGATTTTAAATGTGTAGGCTTCCACCCTAGGCGTTATGAAGAGCAGAACTATCAACAGTATAAGGATGTGACGGTGTTGCTTCATTGCAAGAATATCCTATTTTAATTGTTTATGGACGCAGAGTAATCATTTTCAGCTTAGATTCGCGCAGACTCTCATGGAATCGATATGTTAAATCTAGTCTACTGCGGTGGCAAATAACATTGGTTGAACATCTTTCGTCGGGTGGGCGTCGGGTATAAAAAAAGCCCCAAGTTGTCGCCCGGGGCCAGTCACACAGACAGAATTTTAGGAGAGATATTGAATAGAACTAGTGTATTCCGCCCATTGCGAAATTACGGTGAACTATTTACTGTGAAAGTGTGAACAATTCACACATTACAGATTGATTTTTAGTCAGCGTAGTTTAGCTGGCTTGGTTTAGCCGGCGTAGTTGTATTGCTGGGTTGATGAGTCGGATTCGAAGGGATATTCAGGTTGGATTTGTTTCGGCGCGTAGCCCAGTTTGGTAATGCTTTGGGTGGCCACTTGCAGGCCGATTTCAGGCGCCACGCTTTCTTCCAATATGGTTTGATAATAATTTTCCAGTCCGGTTATCGCATCGGCCAAAAGATCCAAACTTGCTTCGTTTGCTGCGACTTTTTTCTCTAACAGTTGGTCACTGATAAATTCGCTAATGGCTTGTGATAAATTCGCCAGTTGTTGAAATCGTAAAACTTGCATTGCGCCGGTGATATGGGAGAGCAGTTGCGGAACGTTGTGCAATAGTTCGGTTTTGACAGGTTCCAGGGAATATTCGTTAATGGTTTGTTTGATGATTTTAATATCATTAATTACTTCCTGGGCCACGAGTTTTAACAGTTTATCGTATTCCGCCGGTGGCAGGCTGGTTTCGCTGTGGGAAATATCCATGGCCACGCCCAGGTCGGACAGCGACGACTCGACTTGCAGTATGGCCGAGGCTACCCCCATGAGATCGTCGACGCTCAGTACTTCTCCCTGTTGGATTTTGGGGGCGAGGAAATCTTGTTGTTCTTTAACGAGGTCTTTGGGCCGTGTCATGCCCAACATGCCCAACGCATCAGCGACTGTAGTGAGTTTTTCCAGTATGGGGCCCAGCCCTGTCGTGGCTCCCGCTTTGGCATGCATGGCAATATCCAGTGATTCTTTGATATTGGTGAGTTCTTCGTTCACTTGAGCGGAAATGGTTTCTATTAAATTGACGTTAAAGCCGTACAAATTTTCGCGGGCTTTTTTTACCGCAGTTTCATCCACATAACTCAATCCAAAGGCTTTTTTCAATGCGACGACTCTGGTATTTCGCGCTTGTGATTGGGCAAGATAATATAAAAGGTTTTTGATAATGTTGTCAGGTGGGTTGTCGGCAAGCCAGTCTTCGCCATTTTCGATTACTTTTTGAATTTGCTGATCGACCCGCCCGAGTAATATCTTGACGGTAACGCTGGTTTCCAGGCCTTTTTCATAGAGAGATTCTATAACACCCAATGCTACCCACCATAGTTGTTTGACCTTTACTCTGGCGCTTGCCAATAGAAGGTTGTCCACTACCAATATGAGTTTTTCCAGGTTCTCGGTGGCATCTTGTTCTTTGATGACGCCCAGTAAACCGGAGAGATAGCCCGGGCGTAATTTTCTGGCAACCTCCGGCAGGGCGCCTTCGACGATGCATTCGCCGTCGGATTCCAACTCTACGTCTATGGAAAGGTCGGGGGCGAAAAACTCGCCTTCGGTGAGCAGTTCCTTGTCTTGCACCGCACGCAAATCATTGAGCAGCGGCAGTAATATCAGCGGCATATCAGGTTGGCCATGATACAGGCTTTCCAAATAGCCGGGCAGTTGCAACATACCAGTGGCCAGGACTTCGGCCGCCTGGTCTTTTTGTTTGACCCGTTGTTCTGTGATGGCAAGTGCCAGGTTTTCCAGTTCCAAGGCCAACAACATGGCACCGTGAATATTCACCATTTCCACAGCGCCTTTTACCCGGTGCAGGGGAGCAATACACGACTCAATAGGAGTCGTGTCCTCGGGATTTTCCGCAAACTGGTTGGGTGCTTCCTGGATACTGTTTAGCGTTTCATCGACGCCTTCTTTAATCCATGCCAGTGTTTTTCGGTCAACTGCCGTTCTTAGCAAAAATATGTTCCTCGATAAAACCGGTTTATTGTGTTTCTTTTGCCAGATTTTGCTCTGGTCGAAATTTGAACAAGTTTGGG
>JASFLF010000369.1:0-4631 GCA_050118235.1 Gammaproteobacteria bacterium
TCCTGGTAGGGGCGGTAACCGCTGGTTAACAAATAATATTGTTGCTCGTCTTGCAATATCAGGGTCGGAAAGCCGCGCACACCGAACTGCCGGCTCTTGTGAAAATGCGCTTGGGTTTTTTGCTTGATGTGTTCCGAGTGAAACATTTGTACAAATTGCTGTTTATCCTCTGATAATGGTGTTAGCAGTTCCACTAACACCGATTCCTGCGTCACATCTTTTTGCTCTAGATAAAACGCCCGCTGCACGGCTGTAAAATAGCCAAACGTTGCTTGCTGGGACAACTCTCCGACGGCGACCACGGCGCGACTCGCAGGTTCGGTATCGTAAACAAACCCCTCCGGCATTGCCCCTGCGAACGAAAAGGCCTGGCCCGTCATTTTATGCACCTCACGCCAGTGATGCAGAATTTCCTCGCGCAACTTGTCGGTTATGGGCTCGCGTGTATATGGTCTTAAGCCACCTAAAACCAAGGCGAACTTCATCCGATGGAGATATTTTTCTTTCAGTCGCTGCACGACCGGAGAAAACCCCCAACACCAGGAGCACATAGGATCGGCGAAATACCATAGCGTGGATTCGGTCATTGCTTGCTCTCTTTGTTTGAGCCATCATCAGTTGTTGCCTTGCCTCCCATCTCCTGAGTCGCAATACTATCGAGTTGCTTAAACAAGCCGTCAAATGCCGTTTTCTGTTTTTCGGTGATCGCATTAAAATATGCTTTTTTTCGTTTTAGCAATTGAACTTGGTCTGCAGTCAACCGCACGCCCCATTGAGGGCTTTTTTCACTCCATCGAAACGCGTTTTCTACGTTACTGATGATGTTTTTCAATTCGGCTTCGATACTCACGCCGCAATCCCGTACCGCGTTTATGATTTGAAATCGCGGCGCCTCATCGATAATGTGTTGCGGATCACGCTTCAGTAGAATCCCGATAGCCAAATGCTGAATGGCAAATGCGATCAAGTTGGGATAAAGCCAATTTAATTCCGATTCGGCGTCGTCCGCGGCATCGATAAGAACGTGATCCAATCCCAACAGTCTAGCGCTTTCTGAGTTTTGTTTTAGGTTCGAATCGGCCTCCCAGCATAAATCCGCGGCTTGTTTTAATTTGTGAGCTTCTGCGACCCAATAGTCGATTTTGGTCGGGTCGAGTTTATGGTTGGTTTTCGGCATAACGAATTCTATGGTTTCCGTTTTTTTTTGATTAGTAGTATTGCGATAGATTGTCAAAGCGCCTGGTGAACGGTATTGAATTATAAGTCGCCGGTGATGCGCAACCATTGATTTATACCAACTCCCAATAGAAACACTGGTTATTTTCTAACCTCTTTTTCGGTCGAGGCACCAGTACCTGCCGGTAAAGTGTGAATATTTCACACAACTTTTGATTTATTCAGCACTTGAGTTCAGGTAAATTTATTTCCCCATGGCATTATCACAGCCTTACGATTTTAAGCAATCGTAAACACGGCACTTGAAAAAGGTCATACCAATAATGGTCGTACAGCAAAGTACTACCCAAAGAAACCAGCAGGTTGCGGCGCGAGCGCTGTATGCGACGCTTGGGATAGCATGTGGTAGTGAAATTTACGGCTTATTTCACCAGCAATATTTGCGGATTTTAACCGTGGAATATGGTTTATTGTATGCGACCAGCTTTGTGTTGGCGTTCACCTATGTATGGTTAACCGCCAAGCGGAATGTGCAGATTTCCGTAACCCAAGCCGGCTTGGAAATCAGCCATGATGAAGATGTGGTGCGCTTTGCTTGGCAGGAGGTAAAACAAACCAAACAACCGGCGGCATGGCGACGTCATTGGTTGTTTGAATTAAATAATACCCGGAAAATTAAAATTTCCACTCATTATTTTTCGCGAAAACAAATCCAACAATTTAATAAGATCATTATTAAAGTAAACACTACCCGGCGAAATGGCGCCGCTGATACCCAGATCACTCACCCCAGGGTAATCAATTCCGATCGCCCATAGCACCACCGTCCTTACCCCGGAATATAAATTCCAGCCGCACGAATAGCGCGAATGATCTGGCCGGTGGATTGCTCCATGGTTTGCACCGCCGCATCATAGTCACCTTGTTCGGCCTGTTGGTGCGCTTTGTCTCTTAGACCCGCCGCTATTTTCATATTCATATCCACCAGCTTGGCCAAACCCGGATTCGCGTCCAGTTTCTCTTTCAGTACCACTTGCACCAACATTTTGTGCGTGTCGTTTCTATCCAATTCATACTCGTACTCCTCCTGCTTGTTGGCGAAGTGCAAAGCACTCACTATGGTCTGGCCGGAACGCAGCCGGGTTAACGATAGCTTGATAGAGAGATATGCATCATCCACCATTTGGCGGGCGCTGTCGCGTTCTCCACGGTCAAATTCCTGGCGAGCTTTGGCTAAAGTTTCTGTGACAAATTGCGCCGTTTTCACCGCGTCACCATTGAGCTTATTTTCTTCAGCATAGCGATTGTGCGCCTGCAGTAACGAGTCCGCGCTTTCCCAGCGACGCTGAAAATCATCTTGTTGTTTTTGCGCTTTGACTTCACCGCCCACGCTGCGCATGGCCTGAAACATGGTGAGTTTCGCCTGACCTAATAACTGACTGACTTTGGCGGTATCGCCGGCTTTGAGGGCATTTTGCGCTTGTTGTAAGAAGTCGTTGGCTTGCTGTTGCAGGACTTTGGCTTGCTCGTTGGAATCGGCGGCAATTTTTTTCGCCGCTTCCGATTGATTCACCATGCGATGCACGAATTGAATGTCTTTTTCCAACTGCTCTGGACTGGACGCGGCCATAGCCCACGCTGTAGCTTGCAGCATCGCTAAGCCCGCGAGAAAGACAAAAAGGTTTTGCGCCGGCGGTCGAAAAACCTTACCGCCGGCTGAGTCAGTCGTGATCACGAATCGGTATATCCAGATAAAAGTAACGATAATCGGCACACACTACTTTTTCGATTCTTTCTTGGTGGTTTTTTTGGTATCTCCGCCTGGTTTGGCCGAGTGGCAGGCTTTGCAATCGCTCACTGGAAAGGCCACGGAGCCATGACATATACCGCATTTTTGCCCTAGCATGATTTCCGCCATGGAAATCCGGTTAGCACCTTTTTGCGGTACGAAGACCTGTGGATGGCAAACACTGCAATCCAACAACTCCGTGTGAATATCGTGGGGAAACACCACATCCGGCGTACTGCCTTTTACCTCCATGACGATGTTTAAGGTCATAGGCTGGGCTTTTTTGGACGGATCTTGATAGTCGAACAAGGGATTGATTTCCTTTTTCTGCAAGCTCTTGGTCCAATCCACATAATTTCCGCTAATGCCTTTCTCCAAAGGCGCGAACGCCTGCTTGGGTTCCTGCAATACACCGACGGCGGGCCCCGTCGGATCGTGAATACCGTCCTCTTTAATGGATTGCACCGCTTTGTCAGGGGGAGTAAACAAGCGATTAAACGCGTTGGGATTTTCTGCGGCCGTAACCCCACCAAGGCTCACTGCGCAGATGAGCACAATTACGCCGAAAATAAGATAGGTTTTTTTGGTATTCATAGTTATTTCTTCTCAATGGGTTGGGGAGACAAAAGGGATTGTTTGCTGCTTTTATGCGCTTGTGTGGGCGTACCCGGTTTTGCCGAATGGCACAAGTCACAATTCTCCATCGCCCAGGCGATTTTACCGTTGTGGCAGGCGCCGCAATATTCGCCATTGATGATTTTCAGCATGTTGATTTCGTTGGCGCCAGCCTTGATTTTGAACCCTAAATCGCCATGACACGTCTTGCAGCGATAACGAATTCGATGAAACCAATGTGGAAAAATGACCGGCCGTATGTCGGCTTGGTCGGAATAATTGTTTAACACGATATCGCCGTATTCAGCCTGCGCGGTCGCCACCAGAAACCCGCCCCCGGCAATCATCCCTGTGATGAGCCACTTAAACCATCTCTGCCATGCGTTCATTTTCCAACCTCATTCATATTGTTTTTGTCACCGTGCCACGATTGTCGGCCACAACCGCCAACAATCCGAATATAGCGCTTTTTGTGAAAGCATCCAGTGAAAGAATCTAACAGCAATTAAATGCCGTTTTTTTAATCTCGATCAATAAACGGGTATTTTTTTAAATGTGTGGACGCCGGCAAGCCAGCCGGCAATGGCGAAATGGAGGTATTACCTTACAGTGAGTGACAGAGACCTAGTAATACCAGCCCATGTATTCTGTCGGGCTAGTGTACTCCTTCACTAATATTGTGACATTCAGAGCCCCGCCAATCTGTTGCAGCACCAACAACAGACGCTTTTCTTAAGGAACCTACTTTTGGTAGGCGACGCCGCTGCGGTAGATTGGTGGGACTCCTGCTCCTAGCTATGCCCCAGCACCAGGTAATTTAAAAACGCAACCCCACCGAAGAGCAGGGCGATTACAGAAAAAATTACTACAATATGTTTTTGCATGACTGTCCAAACCTTTGTTTCATGAACTTACATGTAATGAACTTACATGTAATAATCTATGTAGTTAACGAAGTCATTTCAGTATTGCGTTGCGGTGTTCACTACAATATTTGCTACAACGCGGTATTCAACCGTGTAAACACCATAATCCACTGATCATTGGCAAA
>JASFLF010000370.1:0-4621 GCA_050118235.1 Gammaproteobacteria bacterium
TACCGAGTGCCCCAGTGGAGCGAAATCCGCGTAGCCACGCACATCAATGGCGTTCATTGGGCAGGCTTTCACACAAGAGTAACACTCCCAACACATATTGGGCTCAATGTTGTAAGCACGACGAAGCGTTCTATCGATGTGCATAATGTCCGAAGGACAAATATCGACGCAATGGCCACAACCATCACAACGCGTCATATATACAAATGTAGGCATAGTTATTCTCCTTCTCTCAATTTAGTAATGACGTGGCGCTTCACGTTTGATACCCAGACCCATGTTGGGAGGGTTTTTACCCATGTACATTGGAATGTCAGGAAATTTTTCATGCACTGCGGGGTCACTCAGATCGTATTTAGCAGGCAGATTCTCTCTTGAACCGTCAGCCTTGGTGACACGTTTCTGGAATGCAGCTGCCGGCTTGAAGAACATGTGTGCAAACTTTGACCACAGTACTGTACTGAACAAAGTGGTCACGGCAAGCACAAACAGCCAGAAGAAAACAATCGCACCCACACCGCCACCGGAGCTCGCCAAGAATGACCAGATCAAAGCAAAAGTCGATGTTGCCAGCAGTGACAGAATGAACAGATCACCCCGCAGTGAAACCTGATACCACTTTTTACCTTCGGCAGCGACATCCACGCGGATGAAGAACCAAAACCAGTATCCGCCCACGGCGAGACTGAGAGCACCTAAATGCCAAAGCATCGACCATATGGCTGGTCCACCGCCGGTCGGGTAAGCAAATACCAGGGCGACAGTACTCACGATAAAGACAACGAAACCATACATTGTGAGCAGGTGCGACATGCGACGAATGGGATTGCAAAATTCGCTCGAGGTGAGTACTTCACTGGCGACGGTGGCTACGGCAAGCCCCATTTTCTCACCAGCGCTCACATCGCGCTTTCGCATTGCCTCGGCCTTTTTGGCATTCTCAAAAAAGTATTTGGCGCTTTGTTTGTGGATAACGTCCAGTAACACCCCTCCGACCACCAGAATGGCCATAACAATGACATATACCTGCATAGCCATTGGAGAGATGAAAGCGGGGACATCGGCGATTGGATTGCTAGTTAACATATTTCCGGTCTCCTCGAATATTATTATTTAATTATCGTTTTCCAGGGTCTCACCCAGAAACGGCTTTGCTCGAAAACGACAGCCACCGACTCTAAAGAGGCACATATATTACGCATTCAGGCGGCATCTAGCTAGTGCATTATTTTATATATAGATATATATAAAATATAGATATATAAGAATATTTATATATATGAATATTGATATATAAAAATATAGTTGTGAAAAAAGCGGAAAAAGCGCAGGAAAAAGCGGGTCAGAGAGCAATTGTTGCTAACATACTGGCACCCCAACATATAAACAGTTTCCTCTTCGACTATCGGGCTTCCTTGCTGCCCCAAGCGTGTTGCAAGCCGACGAAGTTAAATCAAGGCTTTCGTCGCATCGTTTTTCTCAGTCCTAGTTCCTGGCACCTCATTCCTCGATCCTATCTTTTAATTAGTAATGGCGAATATTAGAAACTATTGCTCTCTGACCAGAATGGCACTTAGTTAAGCAAACAACGCGTGATGTAGGATGGATTAGGCGCGTTTTTTTTGTCCGAAAATCAACCATTATTCAATCTGCTAGCTCGGTCCCTGGGGTATTACATTTCTTTTAGGAGGAAAAATATCGATTGTTACTAAGATTGGAGCATTTTTCTTAAATAGCCATTTTTAAACGTAAAAAGGTGCAATTAAGGCCAAATATTAGCGGTTTTAGTGTGTGTTATTTGATTATTTCAAGGAGTTAGCTTGGTGCGACCCCACGATCCGACGCCATTCTCCGCTACTACGTACTCTGATCATGTATACCGGCCTGATCCAGGGAGCACCCAGCCCCAAGGCCTACTGCCAGATACCGGTGGTAGTAACATACATCGGAGCCGTCCCCGCCGCCACCTCGGGTGGGCTCATCGGCGCGAGGCGACCGTCTGTCCCGATCGAGTACTGCGAGGCAGTACCGGCTGCGTTTGCTACATAGGCGTACTGGCCCGAGGGATCGACGGTGACGGAGGTGGGATTACCCTGCGCGGCGACCGTGGGCGGACTCATCGCGGCGAGGGCGCCATTGGCACCGATGGTGTACTGGGAGACATCGGCCGACCAATAGTTCGCCACATAGGCGTAGCGACCCCAGGGATCGACGGTGATGGAACGGGGAGCCTCCCCCGCCGTGACCGTGGCCGGGCTCATGGGGGTTAACCGACCATCGGCGCCGAGCGTATATTGCGAGACGCTCGGGTTGCTGGTGAAGTGCGCCACATAGACGTACCTTGCCCAGGGGTCGACGGCTATGGAGATGGGGTACGCTACGGGCGTCCCGACCGTGGACGGACTCATGGGGCTCAGGCGCCCATCGGCGCCGATGGAAAACTGCGAAAGACTACTGCTGTTGTAATTCGTGACATACACGTACCGGCCTAAAGAGTCGACGGCCACCGAGCGCGTCCCCGACACGGCAGCGACTGTGGATGGATTCATGGCACTGAGGCTGCCATCGGCACCGATGGCGTACTGCGCGACAAGATTGGTGCCCCAGCTCCCGACATAGGCGTAGCGGCCCGAGGGATGGACGATGATGTTCCACGGATTCGCCGCGTTCGAGGCGACGGTGGGCGTACCCATCGCGGTAAGGCCGCCATCGGCGCCGATGGTGTACTGCGAGATGCTGAAGCCGAGTTCGTTCGCTACGTAGGCATAACGGCCCGAAGGGTGCACGGCGACAGACCACGGACTGGAGCCCGTCGCGACCGTCGGCGTGCTCATTGCGGTAAGGCCACCGTCGGCGCCGATGGTGTATTGCGAGACGGTATCACCTTGCGAATTCGCCACATAGGCATATTTGGGCACGGCCTGCACCGGCGCAAAGCCGTAGGTCATCGCCATCGAGATGGGACCGGCGTGGGCGGGCGCCACGGCGGGCGATACCGGAGTGAGGCTGCCATCGGTACCGATACTATATTGCGAGATGGTGGCGCCGCCGGAGTTCGCCGCATAGACATAGCGACCCGAGGGGTCGACGGTGACAGTGTAGGGACTCGACCCCGCCGCGACCGTGGGCGTAGTCATGGGGGTCAGGCTGCCGTCGCCGCCGATCCAGTACTGCGAGACTGAGTCGCTGCCGGCATTGGCTACATAGGCGTAACGGCCCGTGGGATCGACGGTGACAGAGACGGGACCCGTGCCCGCAGCGACCGTGGGCGTGCTCATGGCGATGAGACCACCATCCGCACCGAGCACGTACTGCGAGACGTTACCGTCCGTGTTTGCCACATAGGCGTACGCGCCCGCGGGATCGACGGTGACGGCATAGGGGTTCACCCCAGCTTCGACCGTAGGCGTACTCATTGGAGTGAGGCTGCCATCGGCACCAATGGTGTATTGCGAGACGGTGGCGCTGGCGAAGTTCGTCACATAAGCATACCGGCCCGAAGAGTCAATAGCGATGGAACGGGGACTCGTCTCGGTAGCGATCCAGGGCGGACTCATGGCCGTAAGGCTGCCATCGCCGCCGATGGTGTACTGCGAAACGCTGTTGCCGTTTGTGTTCGTCACATAGGCGTAACTGCCCGAGGGGCCAACGATGACGGCGTAGGGACCCGACTCCGCCGCAACCGAAGGTGGACTCATTGCGGTAAGGCCGCCGTCGGCGCCGATGGTGTACTGTGAGACAGTGCCGTCGCCCTGGTTGGCCACATAAGCGTAGAGGCCCGAGGGATCGACCGCGACTGAGCAGGGTTGCATCCCCGGCGCGACCTTACTGATCCACTTGAGGTGACCGGTGGCGGCATCCACCACATAGCTGGAAACGGAATTGTCTTCTTGATTGGCGACAAAGGCGTAGCGCGGATAAGTAGTGATGATGGGATTATTCCCTCCCCCGTCGCCGCCACCGCCTCCGCTGGCAAGTGTGGTAATAACGCCCAGGAATACTATTGCTATGAAGGTGATTTGGCGATACCAAAGACCGTGCGACTTCGCAGGTCTCGTACAACCAAATCTCATACAACCTTTCGTACAACGTGTCATACAACTTAATTTCATACAGCAATGCTCTCGGCAAGTATTCAAAACAGTAGCCATGTCAGCTTACTCCGGTGCTCTGTTTGATGTTTAGAGAACCTTCGAATGTGAACATACCACAAAGAGCCAGATCTTCTGTTTGATATAGATTAATGTTTTCCCACTGAGCTTTACGTCGTGCGGGATGTTGACAGAGATGTCTAACTCGGGTTGTAACTCGGGGTCACCCAAGCTAAGCCATTGAGCTATTGAAGATTTCACGCCAGAAATGCACGGTTTTTGGAGAGTAGGGGTCACAACAGCCCGTAGGCTGGGGTAAGCCCCGCGAATCCCAACATCAAAGTTTGTATTTCCACAATCGTTAAAAATCACGGTTATTCGTCAAAACCTGTCGCAAATATGTGGTTTGATTGACGGTGTTGCATGCGCTTCTCATCTACCTGACCGATTACCGCTTATTGCAAGCCATTCGGTACGCCGCGGACTTTGCCACCCAGATGGAAAGCAACCGGTGTGAACGCTGCCGCGCT
>JASFLF010000371.1:0-4621 GCA_050118235.1 Gammaproteobacteria bacterium
GTCTCACGAATCTTTTCCGGAGAAACACTGTAATTAATCGACTCAACTGCCAGTGTGCGCTGCAATTCACCGATGAGTTTGCTCAGTTGGGTGCTGTCCTTACTTTCCAAACGAATCGATTGCCGCACACGCCAACCGGACAGCCGTTGTTTATCATAGACAGGATTGGTTTGATAACCCAGTGTTTGCACATCAATATTGGCGGTCTGTTTACTCTTCTTTACGGCTTGCGAAATATTACTGTTTACAACATTGGCCAGGGTCTGAAGATTGGCCCCTTCCCTTTGACTGTACAGAATCGCCACCAGGGTATCGTTTTCCACTTCTGCGTTCGCACCGGTGGACAGGCTAACGCGATCATATGTCAAAGGCTCGTCCTTTGCCCAAGCGCTGGTGACAATCATACTTGTAAGCAATATAACCGATATAACTGACCCTAATGGAAATACCGCTATTTTCATCTCACATCTCCTTGTTTTTCATCAAGCACTATCGAGGAAAACGTTTAGTCTGTAGTTTGTAAGCCGTTTGATTATGAAGCCAATTTTGTCACCTTATATTGCGATAAGTCAATTTATTGGCTGATTAATGCGCCTAATCTCATTTAAACTTCGGCAATGGTACTGGAAAAAACATATGGATTTATAATTTTCACCTTCAATGACGTCTTCCTTGGCCAACACCGCTGAATGAAGCTTTACCGTATGGAGTATTGAACTGTGTTGCTCACATAACTGTCATAAAACTATATCGTCGCCCCTGTTGGCTATTCAAGCGCGGTCATTCAAGTGAAGGTTTTTATGTTTAAAAATCATTACAAAACAGCCCCCGCTTTACGTATATTTACTATAAGCGTATGTATAATGTGGTGGTTGTTATGGGGCATGCCTTTTACCGTGCTGGCCGCCGGTGAATTACACAAACAAGGCACGGATGCTACCAATAACCAGCATCGCTTGCCAGATAACGCCATTGATACAACACAAGTCCCGGAAATCGCGTTACATCCCACAGACGGCATACACGATGTTCTCCCTGTCTATGATCTTACAGGAAATAGCTATTTTCTATTTGGCAACATCGCACAAATCGATAGCAAAAATAGGGGATTTAACGGTAACGCCGGTTTCGTGGTTACCTCAGAAGGCGTTGTCGTGATCGATGCCTTAGGCACTCCGCTGCTGGGCCGGCGACTGATAGCAACAATACGTTCAATTACCAACCAGCCCATTAAGTATCTTATTATCACCCATAATCATCCCGACCATGCCTATGGTTCTATTGCGTTTCGCGAGCTACCGGATGTACGCATAATTATGCATCAAGGCGTAAACCAGTATTTGAACTCTGAAGAGTTTGTCCGCTCGGTAGACTATCGCAAAGATCTGTTAGGCCGGGATATGCAAAGATTTTCCATGCCTGAGCCCGATGAACTAATCGGTGGCGCGCGATTTTCCCATAAAACCATTACCATCGGCGGCAAGACATTTATTATCTATAATGTGGGTCAACACCATTCCTATGGTGATTTGATCGTGCACCAGGTCGAAGACGGCATTGTTTGGATTTCCGATTTGGCCTTCAATCAACGGGTGACCTATATGGGAGACGGTCACAGCAAACAAGCCCTGGAAGCTCAGTCGTGGCTGTTGGAAAATTTCGCTGATGTCAGGTTAATGGCGCCGGGACATGGGAGCGCACAGACTTCGCCATTTCCCATGGTGACGAAAACCAAAACCTATATTTCCGAACTCAGAAGCAAAATGGCGGAAATGGTGGAAAATGGCGTCTCCTTGCTGGATGCGGTGAACAAAGCGGATATACCGGCGTGGAAAAACATCTGTTTATACGATGTCAATCATCGTGCCAATGCCAACTTCGTCTACCGGGAAATGGAGAGGGAATATTTTCAATAGCTCAACCGTATCGATTTTAAAAGGCCACATCTATTCTGTGATAGTTTTATGACGCTGCCTGTCTGATTGTTCCTCATTAGTATTTAAATATTTATCCTTGCGCCCCATTCTGCCCGAAGCGAGTTCCATTTATCCGCACTATAATGGTGGGGTTGGAAAATTGCGAACCATCTTTGCTTAACATTCGATTGGTCTTAATATTGAAATTGGCCTGACTCGCCTCCACAAAAAAGTAGTAAACGCCGGCAACCGTGTGACTCTGATCAACAAGCCTGAACAAGGACAAAAATGTTTCTAACCAAGTCACGATTTGAGTCAATCCCGATGCGAATCGCAATCTTTGCGCTTTTATGGTGGACACTCAGCGGCGGTGATGCTGATTCCTGGTTGATAGGGCTACCGGCCGTATTGTTGGCTGCGTGGTCAAGTCGCAAGCTGGGAACCGCAGCGTCGTTGTCTTTATCCATTACCGGACTGTTGCGCTTCATCCCTTTTTTCGTATGGGAATCCTTCCGCGGCGGCGTGGACGTGGCAAGTCGGATCCTGGTAAAACGGCTACGCATTCACCCGGGATTCAAGCACTATCACACAAAATTGCCAAGCCAAGCCGAGCGCATGTTTTTTGCCAACTGTATCAGCTTGTTTCCCGGCACATTGTCAGTTCGGCTCACAAGCGACGTTATCGAAATTCATTCACTGGACACGACTGTACCCGTAGAACTGGAACTGGAAAAACTCGAAACCGCAGTCGCTCGTCTATTTTCCGAAGCCATCAATTCTCCATCACAAGACTCTTAGCTTTACGTGTACTACCTACCAACGACATGCCAATGATTAAATGGGACTGACAATATGCAAAACTGGTTAGCCATAGCCGCACTCACCTTACTGGGGATATTGGCGTTAGGGATGCTGCGAGTGCTTTGGGGTCCCAGCGCGGCGGACCGTATGATAGCCGCACAGTTGATCGGATCCACCGGCGTCGGGATTTTGTTGTTGCTGGCTCATGCCTTGTCCGTGCCCGCACTTATCGATGTGGCGCTGGTGCTGGCGCTGCTGGCCGCGGTGACGGTTGCGGCTTTCGTTGGACGTTATAGGGAAAATCGCAATGATTGATACTATTTCATTGGTGTTAATCGGGGTGGGCCTGATATTTTATTTTGCCGGCAGTATCGGATTGTTGCGTTTGCCGGATCTTTTTAGCCGCTTACATGCGTTGACCAAAGCGGACAATTTGGGGCTGGGCTTTGTGGTAATCGGAATGGCTTTACAAACAAATTCCCTGCTGAACGTTCTGAAGTTGTTGTTGATCTGGCTGTTGGTACTAGCCGCAAGCGCTACCGCAGCGCAACTCATTTCGCAGTGGGCGCGCTACGACAAGGAATAATCAACATTATCAATGTGAATATACACTGTTTGAGCAACAAAAGTGACTGAATATATCTGGAATTTGTTCGACGCGATATTAGCCGCGGTGGCATTGACATTGGCCTGGATGGCATTATCCAGCACCGATCGCCGCCGAGGCGTGATATTTTTTATTGGCTTTGGCTTGGTGCTAGCCCTGATTTGGGCCCGATTAAAGGCGCCGGATGTAGCGCTGGCTGAAGCGGCGATCGGTGCCGGCTTGTCGGGTGCGTTGTTATTGGCGGCGGCTTCCGATATAGAACCCAATCAAGAAAATTACGAAGCACAACCACCGCTTTGGATGCGTTGGTTGAATCCGTTGATCAATGTCCTGTGTATTGCCTTTGCTGGTGTATTCGCATGGGCTTATATCGATGCTATTACCGCTGCTGATACCATTCGCTTAAGCTCAATAGTTGCGAAAAATCTCGATACCAGTGGCGTTAGCAATCCAGTCACCGCCGTACTATTGAATTTCCGCGCTTACGACACTTTACTTGAGCTGGCTGTGTTGTTAGCGGCCATGTTGGGTATCGCTGCATTAGCGCCGGCCCGTCCAGCCTATGAATCACCGGGTACCCTGTTCGTTGGCTTAGTTGACTGGCTAGTACCGGTATTGATTATCACCGGTGCATATTTGCTATGGAAAGGCGCGCATGCCCCCGGTGGTGCATTTCAGGCTGGGGCTTTATTGGCGGCCGCCGGCGTCCTGCTGCGTCTGGCCGGTTTTGGACAAGCCGGGCTCCCCGCAGGCACGGTTATGCGAATCACGGTTGTGACCGGTGTTGCTGTGTTTACCACCGTAGGGTTGATAGTCATGTTATTGGGTGGTTCTTTCCTGGAGTATCCTCCCGCTTTGGCTGGATATTTGATCTTATTGATCGAGACATCGGCTATGTTTTCCATTGCCGCCATTTTAGTGGTTGCGTTCTTAGGAGGCAGACCCGAGAATTGGGAGTTGCGGTCTAAATCATCCACAGAGCGAAAATCATGATGACGGAACCGTTGATGGCAGAACAATTGATTTATGGCCTAACCGGTATTGTGCTTTTCGCTATGGGCGTGCGGGCTTTGTTGCTGCAGCAGGAACTGTTGCGCCGGGTTTTAGCCGTTAATATTATGGGTGCGGGGGTATTCATGCTGCTGATAACCGTAGCCTATCATGGCCGGCACCTACCGGTAGATCCCGTTCCTCACGCGTTGGTACTGACCGGTATCGTGGTTGCTGTCAGCGCAACCGCGCTGGCGCTCGTGCTTGGCCGCAGACTGTCGGAGAAAGCAGGCGATGAATAGTGTTA
>JASFLF010000372.1:0-4614 GCA_050118235.1 Gammaproteobacteria bacterium
GTTCTGCGGTTGAGAAGCGTGTGGTTGTTTGTAACTTTCCGGCACTTGTTTTAGCGCATCTTCCATATGTTGTTGATCGGTATGACACTCCTGGCATTTTTCCAGTTTTTCCTTGGAGACCAAATCCTTGTGCTGTACGCCTGTGTGGCAGGCGATACATTCATCTTTGAGATTTTTTGATGCACCGATGGGAGGCAAACCGCCGGTTTGATCAAGCGCAAAAGCCAATGGTGGGAAAAGACCCAAAATCAACAACAAAAAACGCATGTACACTATCAATACTGTCGGTGAGTGGTTAAACATTCACGGAAAATCGCAGAAAAATAAATAAGCTATTGTAACACGTAAAAATCTATCTCACGGGATGCTCGTAGTCACATTCGATCCGCACTCCCGCTTCACTTTCTCCTGCTTGAAATCCCTCGCAAATCAGAAAATCGCCTATGGCCGCCAGCTGATCACCTTTATAAATCAAAGGGATGCGCTCCCGCATCCAGGGTACTACACCCAATTCTTGAAACACATTTTTTATACTGTGTTCGCCGGCTCTTTTGGGCAATTTACACCGCTCCCCCCCCTGGCGGAAGCGGATGGTCACCGGTTGAAGTTGCGGCCTCAATCCCTGACCCACCGCGGGAATGGCCCTCACTTGCCCCGCACCTGCGATAGTCAAGGTTTGCTCTAAGGTCCAGGTTAGACGTTGGCTGGTGTCAAACGCCGGCATGGCGGTCATAGCAAACAAATGATCCCGATAACGCCGCACTTCAGTGCCGGGCCATTGTAACCTCGGCGTAGACTCCGGCCGGGCATCAATGACTTGGCTCCAGATATGATGCAATGTTTTTTGCGATGGACAAGCCAAGCCCAACCGATCCAACCAAGCTCTGACGACATTGTGACGCCGCTCACGGCTCAGCGATTGCAACCGGGATATGGAAAGCCGCTCATCGCTGCCGTCGATTACGCATTGCAAATCTTCGTGCGCGACGGCGTCAATAATCGCAATAGTATCGGCACACAGTTGCGCCGAGCGGGACACTGTTCTCGTCATCGCCGGCCAACGTTGTTTTAATAGTGGAATAACCTGTAAACGTAAAAAATTTCTGTCAAACGCCGGATTGTCATTACTGATATCGTCTATCCAGTGCAAACGGTGGGCCTGGGCGTATTGCTGAATTTGCTCTCTGGTCAAGTCCAATAGCGGCCGGCACAAGCTCCCCTCGCCCAATTCGCTGTGCCACGGCATGGCGGCCAGGCCGCGGGGACCGCCGCCGCGCAATAATTGCAACAGCAAGGTTTCGGCTTGATCGTCTTGATGATGTGCCGTCAGCAAACAATCATTTGCGTTAAGTATGGATTCAAACGCTTTATAACGAGCCTCTCTGGCTTTGGCCTCGGGACTTTCACCGCCGGCGGCTTTGGCATCAACCACGATACATTTATAGGGAAATTGCAATCGTTGGCACACTTGCCGGCAATGCTCCGACCACTGGGAAGACAACGGCGATAACCGGTGATCCACGTGTATCACATGGATGTCAATTTCACTCAGTTGCTGACGGATTCGGGATAACGCAAACACTAACACATGGGAATCAACCCCGCCACTATAAGCGACCCAAAACCGTTGAATGTTAACCAATCCATGGTTTTTTAATTGTTGCAGTGAGGATAACAACTGCTGTTCAAGTTGTGTCATTGCTGACTGAATTATAGTTAATGGCTTTTCTTAAGAGTCTGTGGGTAAAACCAACAATTAAACGGCGAAGAAGCCAAGGACGCATAGAAGGAAATCTATTTCTTGTTTTTTTATCCCGTGAGACGAGCCTCAGCTTCGCTTGACTTAAGAGAAAGCCGCTGAACGCACAAAGGCAAGCGGCATAATACCCGCCACACCTTGAAGATGGTATGGACTTTTCGCATTACGCTTCGTTAAAGTTACCAAAATTCATAAGGCGCTGATAGCGCTGATCTATAAGTTTGTCCAGCGGCAGGCGCTCAAGGTATTCCAGATTCTCAAGCAATGCATTTTTGAGATTCAGCGCCATGGATTTTACATCCCGATGGGAGCCGCCTAATGGTTCAGGCACGACTTGATCGATCAATCCCAGTTCTTTTAAGCGCTTGGAGGTAATACCCATAGCTTCGGCGGCTTCGGAAGCATTGTCAGCGCTTTTCCACAATATGGACGAACAGCCTTCTGGCGAAATGACAGAATACGTACTGTATTGCAACATCAGCAGCCGGTCCCCCACCCCGATGGCTAACGCCCCACCAGAGCCGCCTTCACCGATAACGGAACAAATAATGGGCGTCTTTAGTTGCGCCATAACCATCAAGTTACGTGCTATGGCTTCGCTTTGGCCCCGCTCTTCGGCATCAATTCCGGGATATGCGCCTGGCGTGTCAATAAATGTCAGCAGCGGCAGTTTGAACCGCTCAGCCAGTTCCATCAGACGCATGGCCTTGCGGTAGCCTTCCGGGCGTGGCATGCCAAAATTGCGGCGGATCTTTTCATTAGTGTCGCGGCCTTTTTGCTGGCCAATGATCATTACCGGTTTGCCTTCCAAACGCGCGATACCGCCCACAATGGCTTTATCATCGGCAAAGGTGCGGTCACCGTGCAACTCATGAAAGTCGGTAAATATATTTGTGACGTAATCCAGTGTATACGGCCGCAGTGGATGGCGGGCCATTAAGGATATTTGCCAGGCATTCAGATTCGCGAAAATTGATTCGGTGAGTACTTTGCTTTTTTCCTGCAGTCGGCTGATTTCTTCGGAGAGATTGATCTCGCTGTCGTCACCGACGTAGCGCAATTCTTCTATTTTGGCTTCGAGTTCGGCAATGGGTTGTTCAAAATCGAGAAAGTTTAAATTCATTGTTGGCTATTACCAGAGCTATTTTTTCGAGTTGTGAATATTAACAAATTTGCAAACGATTCCGTAATAAAATTTGTAACTTATTAACGGGCATTTGTTGAAAATATGAAGCTTAAATCCAATACGGCTTAGCAATACTCCACTTTCACCCATTCTTTACCCGCCAGTTCGTGGAGCCGATGAATCAATTCATCGGTGGGATGAACTTGCCACTCCTTGCCCAAACGCAACCGCGCCTTCGCGCCCTTGCCCTGGTAGTCAATGTACACCGGACAATGGCCTTGTTTGTACGGGTCTAGCACTTGCATCAAGGCTGTGGCGAATCCATTAGCCGCTTTGGATTGGTCTACGGTCAACATCAAACGCTTGGCAAAGATTTCCCGGGCTCGGTTGATATCGTAAATCTTTTGCGCACTCATTTTTACGCCACCCGTATAGTCATCCACGCTCACCTCGCCTTCGACAATGACCAAGCGGTCTTTGGCCAGTAAATCGCGGTATTGAGCGAAAGGCTCGGAAAATACCGCGAGTTCCACCCTGCCGCTGCGATCGTCTATTGTGACAAACGCCATTTTGTCACCGCGGCGAGTATTCATGGTGCGGATGGCCACGATCAGTCCGGCGACAATAATGGTTTGATTGGAGGTGGGATTCAAATCGGCTATTTTGGAGGAAATAATGTCTTTCAGTTCCGAGACATATCGGTCTATGGGGTGGCCGGTAAGATACAGCCCCAGGGTTTCTTTTTCACCGTTCAGGCGGGTTTCGTCGTCCCATTCACCGACTTCACGGTAACTGGAGCTTTTTACCTCGACGGCTTGGCCGATTCCGAACAAGTCGCTTTGACCGGCGGCACTGTCGCGGGAATGTTGCTCGGCTTGTTGCAACGCCGTGGTCAGGTTGGCCATTAAGGTGGCCCGGTTGGGGCCTAAATCGTCCATGGTACCGGCGCGAATCAAAGCTTCCAGAGTCCGGCGGTTGAGTTTTTTCAAATCGACCCGCTGGCAAAAATCAAATAAATCTTCGAAATCACCTTGCGCTTTGTAATTTTCACGAATGGCTTCAATGGCGCCTTCCCCTACCCCTTTGATGGCGCCCAAGCCATAAAAAATGGTTTTCTCGTCTTTGACCGTGAAACGGTATTCGCAGCAGTTGACATTCGGTGTCACTACGGCCAAATCCATGGCACGGCATTCTTCTATTAAAGTCACCACTTTATCGGTGTTGTCCATATCCGCCGATAACACCGCCGCCATGAACGCCGCCGGAAAATGCGCTTTTAACCAGGCGGTTTGATAAGACACCAAAGCATAGGCGGCCGAGTGTGATTTGTTAAACCCGTATCCCGCAAATTTTTCCATTAAATCAAAAATATATGTGGCGGTTTCCGCTTTTACGCCGCGCTCGGTGGCACCTGTGGTAAAGATCTCCCGCTGTTTGGCCATTTCTTCGGGTTTTTTCTTGCCCATGGCGCGGCGCAATAAATCCGCCGCCCCGAGGCTGTAACCCGCCAACACTTGGGCGATTTGCATAACTTGCTCTTGATACAAAATCACGCCATAGGTGGGTTGTAAGATGGGTTCCAGCGCCGGATGAGGATATTCCACTTTGGCCCGACCGTGTTTGCGGTTGATGAAATCATCCACCATGCCCGATTGCAGTGGACCGGGACGGAACAAAGCCACCAACGCCACGATGTCTTCGAAGTGGTCAGGCTGCAAGCGTTTGATCA
>JASFLF010000373.1:0-4612 GCA_050118235.1 Gammaproteobacteria bacterium
GGTTGATAAGCCAGGGTATAGACGGCGGCGGCGGCACTGCCCGTGATGAGGTGAATTTAAGCAATCAAGCGGTGGTGGACATTACATTCGGCGACAACGTGGCCAATGGCGTCAGCAATGTGGAAGCGGTGCGCGGCAATGGTACCGACAGTACCCTAAGGGCGCAAAACGTCGCCAATACCTGGACCATTGATGATGTGAACTCCGGAATGCTGCAAGAAGACGCCTCGCAAGCATCGTTGACTTTCTACGATTTTAACAACTTGGTTGGCGGTACCGACAAAGATGAATTTAATTTTAACGGCTCAGGCGCTATTACCGGTCATATTAGCGGCGGAGGTAGTAGCGCCGTTCCGGACAGCATCAGCCTGGCCGGTCTATCGACCAATCATCAATGGACAGTCGATACCTCCGATATAGCATGCGCTGCAAACTGCAACCGCGTGGTAGTCGAAAGCACGCAAAGCGCCGTGGTGGCCAGTTTTAACAACATCTCATCCCTCGCCGGTGGAAGCGGAGCGGATACGTTTACCGTATCTACATTCGACCAATTGGACAGTATCGACGGTAGCGCCGGTGTGGACATGATCATCGGTGCGGACGTCGACAATACCCGCTGGTCAATAACCAATAGCTATCAAGGCGTAATGGCGACCGGCGGAGTTGATCAATACACGTTTTCCGGTATAGAGAATATTCAAGGCGGCACGCTGGCGGATACTTTTGACTTTGGTGCCGCCGGGCAAATGAGCTCCGTCGCCGGTGGTGGTGGCACTGATACCATAATCGGAAACGGTAGCGGGGATAAATATTGGCAATTGCGTGTTAACGGGACTCACCAATACCAGAACGATCAAGGCGGTAAAATAACGGATTTCTCCGGGATCGCTGCTATACAAGGCGGGGGAGCCAATGACCAGTTTGTGTTCGAAAACGGTGTCGATTTTGGGGGAACCGTAGACGGAGGTGGCGGCGCCGGTGTGGATACGCTGGATTATTCCCAATTCACCACGTCCGTTAGCGTGGACCTGGCCAATGCTACCGCAACAGCGACCACCGGAATCAGCAATATGGAAAACCTCATTGGCGGTCTTGGGGTGGATACGTTGACCGGCGCGGATACGGGCAACACCTGGAATATATCCGGCATCAACAGCGGCAATGTTAATTCGTTTACATTCTCAAGTGTCGAGAACCTAACCGGGGGCGCGTTAAACGACACATTTAATGTGGCCGCCACTGGAAATACCACCGGTACAATACAAGGCTCCGCGGGCGACGATACGTTGAATGTGGTTTACGGCAATGGGGGGCGTACGTTGAATTTCGACGGTGGGACCGGTTCCAATACGGTGAATCTCAGCGGCAGCGCGCCCACCCAAAGCAGCTACTACACCTTAAGCGACGCCACGCCCGCCAGTTTAGTCAGTATCATCGGAAACCAAACGGTTGCCATGAGCAACATCGCGCAGGTGAACGACTTGATCACCGCCGACAGTATCACTATTACGGGATCCGACTCCGATAACACTATACAAATCGGCACCGCCAACATTTCCGGAACCAACCCCACATCAGTTGATGTTGCGAATTTCATACCCATAAACTTTTCCAACAAACAAAACGTGTCCATTGCCGGTGGTGGCGGTACCGACAACATTAGCCTATCTTCAAATATTTCGGCCAGCGGTATATTGACACTGGGTGCGGAAACTCTCGACAGCGCCACATTCACCGTGTCTGCCGACGCACTTAGATTGGAGGGTTTCGACCGTATAGCTACTGTCAGTCAACAACTGCGTACCAATGTTAACTCGCTGGCGTTAACCGATATTACCGAAAGTGCATATATTCTCGAAACCAATGGATTGGAGCTTAGCGGGGCCAACGTGGGCGGGGAGTTAAACCTGGCCACCACGTCCGGGGACATTTCATCCACCGCCGCTTTAAGCGTCGATGGGGATATGGTGATTACCGGCGCATCCGGATCTTCCGTGAATTTAACCAACGCCGGTAATCACTTTGCCGGTGAACTTAGCTTCACGACGTTTAACCCTTCCACGGACACACTAAACAATGTGCAAGTCACCAACAACTCGGATGTGGTGCTGGCTGCTGTAAACACAAACAATCTCGTCGTCACCGCGGCCGGCGATATCACGGATAGCCCGCAAGGGACAGCAGTACACGTAAGCGGTTCGGCGCAATTCAATGCAGCCGGCAATAATATTATTTTAGACGGCACGGCCAACGATTTCGGTACTGTCTCAGCATCCAGTGTCAATTTGCTTACTATCACCGATGTAAACGATATTGGGCTTGGGGCCATTTCGGCTTCGTCTTTGGTCGTCAACGCCGGCGGGCAAATATATAGCGCCGGCGCGAATATCGTTGCCGACACGGCACAGTTTGCCGCGCAAAACGGCGTCGGTAACAACGGTGTATTGCAAACCGCGGTTAACTCGCTCAGCGTCTCCAACGCCGTTAGCGGCAATATCAATATCAGCAACAGTGGTGATTTAACCATCGAATCCATCAGCAATGCGGCGAGCAGTGCCAACGGCGGCAGCGTCACCGTGGCTGGCAGCGGGTCCATTACCCAAAGCGATCAAATCAGCGCCGGCAAAAACGTCAGCTTAACTGCCGGTAGCAGCTATGCCCAGCAAGGCAATATAACAGGGATTAACGATGTCAATGTAACCGCGCAAAACGGCGCAATCACTATGCAAGACGGTACGCGCACCGACTCGGCGGGCGCGACCATAACTTATACTTCACCACAGACAGTGACCGTAAGTTCACTGGACGCGGTGTATGGCCAAGGCAGGGTGGAGGTATCGTCCGGACAAGGCAACATAATTTCCAGCCGCGCACCCGATTTATCTCGGCCGAACATCACCGGCAACTATGCGGTATTCGATGCGCCCTTCGGCTCGTTGGGTGAACCGGGCCGGCCGCTGGTAATCAATGTACCGGGCACCGTGGTAATCAATACGTTTACCAGTGTGGCGCCGATCTACATCGCACTGCCGGCGAACATCATCGATACCAGCCGTTTGCTGTTCGATATCAACGAAGCCATTGCGGAAGTGGGCGGTAACCAGCGTACCGAAGTGGATGCTTTGGCCATTATCGACCCGGCAGTGTTCACGCAAGTGAAAAACTATTCCGAAGATTTGTATCCCGTCAAGTTGCCGCCCGATCAGTTGTTGAACGAAGACGAGGAGCAAAAGAAAAAAGGGGACGATCCGGATATCTTCGAGGTCGACACACAGAAATAAAGGCATGTATGCGTGGGCCAACGATTGTTTTATGAGATCGACTACATTTCCGAACTATGCAGGGCAGGCACCGCCCACCAAAAGAGTTCGATGAAGCATGGGCGGTGGGTGATACCCACCCTACCCAGTTCGGCTTATTTTCTATGAAGTTACCAATTGCACTAACCATTCTGCTGATAGGTTTGCTATACACAAGCGCCGCTTGCCATGCAGACGAAGCACAATCGACGGACGCCCTCACAGATTCGTTCACACAACTGGACGAGCAAACCCAGCAACTCAAACTGCAGGTTATCGAATTCAACCGCAACGCTATCAAATATCTCGCCAACTCCCCTACACAGGCCGCGTCTTATCAAGGAGAAGCGGTAAAAAAATACGACTTCGATCATGTTCTCAACAACTACCAACAGCATCAATTTCTGGAGGCGATTAACCGATACCACACTGGCCGCGACTTGGGCGTTATCCCTTCACAATACGAAACCGCTTTACAAGTGGCGCGCATATATTTGGATTACGGTTTATACGACTATGCAGCACAGCTATTTAATAAATTGCTCGGCAACGAAGACTCCTCCGTGGCAAGCATGGCCCGTTACCAACTGGCTCGCCATGACTATCTGAAACAGTATTGGGACAAAGCGTTGCCGGCTCTGCAAAGCGTCACCGACGGTTTGCAGGATGCGTTGCTGGATGAAAAACGCATTATGCAAGGCATTATATTGCAGCAACAAAAACGGCATAAGGAAGCGATCAAGGTATTGTCTACAGTACCCGCCGATTCGGATTCGTATATTTACTCGCAATTCAATATTGCCATGTCCAACCTGCGTCAGGGTTGGTGGGCGGACGCCGAACAAACAATAAAAGGCTTACTAAGCGCCGAAAGCGCCGCTAAAAAAGGCATGAGCCGCGACTTAATAGACCGCTTGTACATCGCCATGGGTTATGCGCAATTGCAAAGGCGCTATTTTCGCGAAGCCGAGGCGACTTTGGCTAAAGTGTCGACAGACGGCGTATATGCCTACAAAGCCATGTTGGGCCGCGGCCTGGTTGCCGCGGAACGCGGTGAATACCAGCAAGCGTTGCAAATCATGTATGGGTTAATGGACAACTATTCAGGTTTGTTGGTTACGGAAGAAGCGCATATAGTAGTACCGTTTTTGTTGGAGAGCATTGAGTCGGCGGACATAACACTGGTTTACTATAGTAAGTCCATTCACCATTACAATAAAGCTTTGCAGGCATTGCAACCTGTGCTGGAAGGTATTTCTACCGGTCAATACGATCAGGAATTTATCGTAAACAACCCTCAACCCGGGGCGCAG
>JASFLF010000374.1:0-4608 GCA_050118235.1 Gammaproteobacteria bacterium
TTATCGCCGAACAATGAAGAGGGGGGGAGCAGCCAACCGCGAATCTTGGTTGTTTTATTTGGGCCATGTACTTCGTAGGTATGTATATTCAGTCCTTTTGCAGTTTTTTGATGTAGTTTCGCCTGGACCATTATTTTTTGCAGGCGGTTCTGGATACGACGAATGACGTCCAATTCATTATGCTTATTATCGATAAGCCAATCGTGTTTCAGTATATATTTTTTGAAAGACAGAGGCGAGACTATTAGCACACCTTCTTTAACTATATGTACTAATGCGTCGCGCCGATTAACGAGTATCTTCCCGTCCCTTAAACCACACCTAAGCCAATCTAGAAAGTAGTGTGCAATATCAGGATCTTCTAAGGTAAAACTATTTGGCGCAGATCTAGAGAGAATGTTCTCAACGCTGCTTGTTTCTGCCACAGTTACTGGTGTGTTATCAACGCTGACTTCCTTATAGTTTTCTGTACCAACATCAATGTCGTTTTGCGCTGTTGGTCGCGCAGGTTTAATGGCAATGGGTTCAGGTTGAGGCAGGGTGTCGCGGTCAAAGTTTTTATTATGATCTTCTGCAATGGTTTGTGGCATTGGTTTCATAGGTACCTGCTTGGTTGTCCCATCCCCGTCATCAGTATCTTTATTAACTGGAGCAGAATGTGAAATATTGTCGACGACTACCAATTTCCCCTCAAAAGGTTTTGGTCGAAAACTGGGATGAAAAATCCTGCTGGTTTCAAACTTAAGTACAGTAAGCGAGAATTTTCCGTTCACGGTTAGCCTCCAGATAGAGCCACCACTCGAGGTGCTGAGTGCATATCCATGTTCCTGCCAGATATCGAAAATCCGGCTATTATCTGCCGGTATGTCCGTTGCACCAGAGCTATGAAGGCGTTGACGAACCATGTCAGACACTGTGCCACACACTAGATAAGTGAATTGGTTGTCACACCAACCGGCGCTGCCGTCAGGACGGTTGATCTTAAGCACTCCATCATGCAGCAGTTCGCGTAATGCAGTGATTAACCGTTCTACCAACGGCACTTGTGGGCTGTTCGGAAAACGAATCTGATCCGCCCCGTTTTTAATATTGTTCGCGACGGATTGCCGATCCGCACGGCGCACGATCTCACCAATGGCGCCGGACTCATACAAATCACCATAGAGCCATGTCGTAAGCTGCGCCAACACATCCTGGTACTGCGCCAACCAACCACGGCCTTTCTCCGGAAGAAGGTGGAAAAATGAGTTGGATAGCTGTGTGTGTGCTTTGTAGGGTGCCTTTACAAACTCTATTTTGTAGCGCTTTGCGCCAGTGTTAAGAATGCTTCCCTCATGCGGCGTCCAAATGTTTTGATTCTCGAGCCGGATTCGCGTACTACATACCATCTTGCCAATATCGTGGAGGAGGGCGCCGACGAACACACCGTAGGACCACACATGCTCTTGCTCGTAAATGGTTTCGGGCGTAGAGAACTGTGGCAGGTTGTACGCTTTTCGCAGCCTCAGCGCTATTTCGATTACGTCCAACGTATGGGCCAGCAAGCCGCCAGGGCCGGCGTGGTGATGAGCGGCCGAGGCGGGCGCTAGCTGCACCGCTTCGGCGTAGTTGACAATGGCCGGCAAATACAATGCTTTGAAATATTGTTGTCCCGCGCCAGATATTTTTTCGATCGACCGCAGTCGTTTGTTTAAAGAAAGCGCCGTTATCAACGCCTCCGCACTTAGTATTGGTAATCGGTCATAATCGAGTTGCGCTATGCTGGGGGGCTTGTTGTAGCGATGTAAAACAGTGGCCCATTTCATTGTAGACTGCCGTTGGATTCCTTCCTGTTAAGCTGTTTCATCTGTTGATATAACCAGGTCTTGATAATATCGGAAGCTGGGTATTCTTGACTTGCCTGATATTTAACGATATCGCCGGCGTTATGGCAGAACTCTATGTAGGACTGCTCCAGGGGATTCCAGTAAATCTTTTCGCCGTCTTGGTCGCGAAAGGCGCGGTGTGTGAAACAATTTATTTGGTGAAGTCGGTGAATAAACCTATCGTCCACCATGTCGTCCTTTTCGTCCAAGCCTTGGAGTATTCCGTAAATGATGGCACCAGGAGTATGTGAGTCATCGTCAAACGGGTATTGTTCAAAACGTTGTTGAAGAGTTTCGATGATAGTAACCCAATGTTTTTTGCCCAGTCGAATTAGTTCTTTCTGTATTTTTATATTGAGTGGATTCATTTCGTTTTCCTTAGATTGTCGATCTTTTTGATGCAAAGCCCAAATTATGTATTCTAGACGGATGTAGTTGCTTTTGCATCGCAAATTAAGGAGCTTCCACCTTCGGTTTTTCCCTTTGTATTTCTGCCACCATTTAGCTTCTTTTTTACCATTACCATCATTACTTTTATGTACCATTACCGTTAACCCTTACCAGCCGGCTTTTCGCGTCTTTTTAGCGAAAAGCCGGCGCCCTTTCTGATAGGCGCCGTTACCGTTTCCAACCGTTTACCGTTTAGTGTTCCGAAGATTCTATAAATCCGATAGATTGGATTTCGTATTTTCCGATGTTTCGATGTAAATATTTTTGTATTGTGACGCCTCGATCACACAATCACTGTCAATGAGGTGTGCCATGAATAAATTATTTTCTTTACTACAAGTTATTTTCATCGTTTACCTTATTGTGTTCTATGGCAGCGTCTACGCCGATGACTATGAGTACGAGGACGTTCGCGTCAGCCGCTACGGATATATGGCACCGAATGCCACGCCGGAACAACTCGATCCTCTAGCTGTAGTAGTCAAGGTTTCGTTTAACTCACACATCACGACGGTCGGTGAAGCGCTAGATCATTTGTTGTTGCGCTCTGGCTATCGAATGGCCGCTCTTAAGGCCTCTGATCCCAACATGCAGATTTTAATCAGCCGCGACTTGCCCGAGGTACATCGCAAGTTGGGTCCAATCACATTGACAAACGCCTTGAAAACCCTGTCCGGGCCGGCATGGGAACTGGTCGTCGATCCTGTCAACCGTCTGATAAGTTTTGACTTGATACCAGAATATCGCACGCCTTTGATTGTCGGTTCTGCCGCAATGCCCAACAACACGCTCGTCGCGGAAGTTTCCGCCAAAGGGGAATAGTCATGCTCAACGCCACTGCCGCTGCGTCCGAAAACGATTTCGAACCGGTTGAAGCGACGTTGGATAGTCCAGCGCCGACCGAGAGTTCAGGCGTCTCTGACACGCAACAACCTCCTGTATCGCGTAACGCTACTAACCGAAACCCGGGACGTTCGTTGTTTTCCACGTTTGTTGTTTTACTGTCGTTGCTTCTATTTGGTGCCGCGGTATTCATGGGCGGGCTATTCTTTTTACCAGAACGCTACACCGACTATTCACTGTTGAATACAATCAAACAGCAGACGTTAGAGGCCTTGGCTACTTCTAATAATGTTGGCGAACCCGCTTTGGAGCCTAAGCAAATCGCCGAAACGCCTGCCGCTCCCCCAGTACCCGCGCCCATCGATCCAGCACTGCTCGGGTCCGTACGCGCCTTGGAAATCAAGATCGCCCACCTCGAGAAACTGCGCTATGAGGACAGCAAAGCGTTTGGCGTTTTGACGGATGACAACCACGCGCTACATACCACCATTTTGGAACAGCAAAAGCGTATCGACTCCCTCAAGCGCAACGTGGGCACGATCGCCAATCAACTACCTACGTTGGTAGATGGACAGTCCACTTTGAAAAACCGTCTAGTCAGTCTCACCAATCTTGTATTGGCCAACGAGCAGACCCTGGCTTCCATAAACAAACAAAGAGAGGGGCATCCTCCTTTCATTCTGCTGTCCATCGACGAATGGGGGAACGCCGACAGCGCCGTTTTGGAACTTCAAGGAGAAATCAGCACGGCGAGCCCGGGCGACATACTTGCTGGCTGGCGCATCAAAAAACTGGCCAAGCCCAATTGCGTATACGTTTCTAGGGTTGGCCCCGGTAGCCCCGGCGATGTCAAGCTATGCGCGGAGCTCTGATGAAAACCACGGCTTTGCTTCTATTCACTTTCGGTTTAATCCTGTCTTCGTGCGCGTACGTGCCAGCGCGGCAGGAGGCGCGACCAGCGCAAGATCCGATGTACGGATGTAATCTGAAGCAACGAGACCTTACCTCGTCATGGGCAGCGCGCGCCGGCGATTGGTGCGTCACTAGTGAGCGTCCCGTCGCTCACGTCGAGGCGACCAACAATTCTACAAACGCGGAGTTTTTGGATGAATTTTAAAATCTCTGTTTTCATCGTAAGTGTTCTCGCAGTATTACCGGTAGCGTCACACGCCGGACAAACCGGTACGACCACCAGCCAAACGCGGGAACTGACAGTGGAGCAACAAGTTGAGATGGACGCCAAGCGTTGGAACCTTTCAGTGGATGAGTGGACCCGTTACCAATCCATTATGGCGGGGGAGGGCCGGTACCACTGGCCCGACACTGATCCATTGACCGTTCTGGGCATATACGCTGAGACGGACGCGGAGCGAGAACGCTATGCCGAGATGATTGCGAAAACCGAATACCGTTTGCAGTCGAAGTTCATCGCGTTAAACGAAGCCTATGT